>CAZZGM010000271.1:0-4958 GCA_964653955.1 uncultured Bifidobacteriaceae bacterium
CCGGAATCCGTCAATCGAGATGAGGACGACATGGCGGGAGGCGTCTGGAGCCTGGTCCGCCTCGGGTGCGGCCATGGCCCGAAGGCCGACAGGCAGCAGGAAGAGAAGAAGAAAGAAACGAAACCGTCGCATGGCGCCCATTATGAGCGCCCGGGGAACACGTTCGGCTCCCCGGGGGATGAACATCAGCCGCGAAGCGACTCGGTCTCTGCCTGACCGGCTTCGCGCAACTGCCGCTCGGCCTCGAGCCAGAATTCCATGTCGCTGCCCTGGCCGCCGCGTTCCATGGAGAGGAAATAGGCACGAAGCCGGATGTCGTCGTGCGACACCTCCACGACGGGCGGGCGGGAGGACGTCGCGGGTGATGGTGCAGACACCGCGGCTGCGGGAGCAGACGCGACGGCCTGGGCCGGGGCTGGAACCGGCGCCGAAGCCGGCCGGGCCTGGCGCCGGGCCGCCTGCGGACGAACGGGAGCGCTCTTGCGCGGGCGAACGGCTCGCGATGCGGCTGGTGCGGCACTCGAGGCGGACGGGGTCATTGCAGCGCCGGCGGCAGCCGGCTGAGGCTTGCTGGAAGCCACTGGACGCCGCCGCGCCGTGCGGGCGGATGGTGTGTCAGACGAGGGGACCGGGCGGGAATCGGGAGTGCGGGACGACTTCTTCGAGCTCACGAGCGTATGTCCTTCCAGGTGTCAATGCGGGCGGGTTCACGAATTTGCCCTGCCCCGATCGTAGCACCCACCTGTCACAGCCACGCAAACACGAGTGAAACATTCACGGTGCAGATGGATGCGGATGCCCGGCTCACGCGCCGTCAAGCACGTCGAGTGCGGTCCTGGCCGCCGACACCTCACGGGCGGTGCGCGCCCGCCGCAGTTCCGCTTCGCCCAGTGCCGCGGTGGCCGCAGACGCCGCACGGCGGGCCGCGCGAGCATCTGCCCTGGCGTTGTCCAGCGCGGTTTCGAGCTCCGCCACGCGCGCGGCCGCGGCGTCGGCTTCCGCACGCGCCTGCTGTTCCTGCGTCGCGTGCGCGGCCACCTCCTCCGTGGCGGCCGCCAGCGTGACTGCCAGACGTTCGAGGTGCGCGAGGGCATCGGCACGCTGCTCCTCCCGGAGTTGCTGTTGGCGCTCGGCTGCGGCGGCCTTGGTGCCGCGCCGGCCTTCGACCAGCGTCGGCTTTGTGGTGCGACGAGAAGTGTCCGCAGGCACGGAACCCGCCAGGGCAGCCAGCAGTCCCAACGCTTCGAGCCCCGTGGGCTGCAACTCACGTGTCAGCCGTCCGGGACTCGTGCCGCCGGGCCAGCCGCCGGACGCCAGCGTTTCGACGGTTCCCACGAGGCGATGGCGCACATCCGCGGTCACGGTGGCGCCACTGCCCAGGACGGCCACGGCCGCATCGACCACGGCCGCCACGGCACCAGCGTGGGAACGAGCCGCCGCTCGTGTCTCTGCGGCATCTTGTGCCTGCCGCCCATCGAGCGCCGCGCGCTGTGCCGCCGACGCGTCGAACAGTTGCTGCATGAGCATGCGGTGCCGCCACCACACCTGATTGACGGCCCAGGCCACGGCCGTGGGTTTGACGAGCACCTTGACCTGTTCGGCGCCAGCACGGTCGCCAGCCTTGCGCCGATCGGCCGCCTGCGCGTTGCGAAGAGCGACGAACTGATCCAGCGGCGCCTGATAAAGGGCGTCGATAGCGGAATCGAGATCGTCGGGATTCACGGTCGCCACAGCTCCACGCTCCTGAGCGTCGGCCCTTTCTGCCTTTTGCCTTTTGCCTTTTGCCTTGTGCCTTGTGCCTTTTCCCCTCTCCCCTTCCCTTTTCCCTCACCCCCCAATCACCACTGTCTCGCCAACATCCCGCCACGCCAGCCGCCCCTGTTCGGCGCCAAGCATCTGCTCCGTGCGTTCGATGGGTTCGGCCACGGGCTCGCGGCTCAGGCGGAACGACTTGTGGTGAATGGGCGCAAACACCCGTGCGCCGGCCGCATCGGCCATGGCGACGGCCTGCTCCGGCGTGCAGTGTGCGTGAATCCACGGATCGTAGGCGCCAATGGGCATCACGGCCGCCTCGTACGGGCCGTGCCGGCGGTGGGTCCGGAACACGCGCGTGTCGGCCGTATCGCCGCCAATCAGCAGACGGCGGCCCTCGCGCTCGAGGACGAAACCACCGTAGCCGCGCCACGTGTCACGCTGGACCCGCGCGCCCCAGTGCTGCACCTCGATGGCACGCACCTGAATGTCGCCGCGCGGTGTGGTGACGCGAGTACTTTCGTCCCAGCGAAGCTCCTCCACCGACGAGTAGGCGCGCGCCGGCAGCAGGTCCGACGTGCCGGACGCCATGACGGCCGCGGGACGCCCGCGGACGGCGGCCAGCGACGGCGTGTCGAGGTGATCGAAATGCGCGTGCGAGACGAGCACGAGGTCCAGTTCGGGAAGCTCGTCCGGCGTGAGCGCGCAGCGCACCAGCCGGAGCGGGCCGATGCTCCCCAGGCCGACGCTGACGCCGCAGCGCGAAAACAGCGCCGGATCGGTGAGCACACGCAGGCCATAGAAGTTGATGAGCACGGTGGCATGGCCGAGCCAGGCCATGGTGATGGCATTGTCGTCCCAGGCGCCGGGCGCGGGCGTATGCGGAGCGGCTGGTACGTCCTGGCCGATTTCCGCAATCCGCTCGCGGATGAACCTCGCCGTCCACGACGAGGACTGGGACGTCCACGCAGCACCAGCCGTGGCCAGTGCCCCCGTGGTCAGCAGGTGGCGTCTCGAAACTAGCGGCATCGCTTCTATTGAGACTCCGGCGCCGGTCCGGAGGTTCCGTTCACCGCCTCGGTCAGATCTCCCAGCAGTTCCTTGAGGAGAGCCAGGTTCCGATGGGTGGGGCCCAGGAGGCGCTCGCCAAACTCCAGACACTCCCGGACGAGGACAATGGCCTCATCGAAACGCTGCTGATAGCCGAGGAACAGGCCCAGCCGCCACATCGGAAAAAACCGCGAGCTGTCACTGCGGCGGCACGCCGTCTCGACCGCTTCGCGCAGCAGCGCCTCTGCCTCGTCCAGGCGTCCCTGCTCATCCCTCAGGCTGGCCAGGCTCACGAGCGACGGCACCACGTCCACTTTGCGACTGGGCGGCATGTCGTCGGCATACGGCTCCCACTTTCGCTGAATGGCGAGCGCCTCTTCGAGCAACGGTTCCGCCTCGTCCAGCCGGTCCGTGCACCTGTAAATGAAGGCGAGGGTTTCCAGTGCCTGCGAGCGGCGGGAGTCCTCTGGCTCCATCTGTCTGCGCTCGGCGTCGACGACGTCCCGGATCATCTGCTCTTCACGAACCGTGTCGCCCGTATGGTGGTATGCCATACCCAGCCGGAACTTCACGTCGAGCACGTTGTGGCCGGCCGGGCCTTCGATGGCTTCGTGCAACCTCAGTGCCTGCTCCAGCAGCCGGATACTTTCCAGCCGGTCACGTGGAGCGACCGAGCTGCTGCGCACAACCAGCGCGTCCGCATAGAGAGCACTGCTCTCTCCGGCCGATGCCGCGGCCATGGCCAGGGCCGTGTCCTGCAGACGCTCGGCCGCCGGCGTATCGGCCATCCACGCTTTGTGCCCGACATCGACGAACAACCACGCCGACACGATTTCCGGCGACAGCCGCGCGCCATCGATGTCCGGCAGCGACTCGGCCAGGCGCGCCACCTCGCCCCACAGGTTCTCGCCGCTGTAGATCCGCATGAGCCACACACGAGCCCTGAGCGCGGCCTGACGGCCGGGATCGGTCCACTCTCCTTCGTCGACCGGCAGGTCCCGCACCGCACGCTCGACAATCTCGCGCTGCGCCCCCTCATCGAGCCTGATCAGCAGCGGCACCGAGTCGGCAAACTCGTCATCGTCCGTCCAGGCAGGCGGCACGAAGTTGCCGGACGTGTCGAAGCAGGCGTTGATCCAGCCCGCGAGCGTCTCGCGGAGCGCGGCCACGAGCGCCGGCTCGTCCTGCTCGGCCAGATAGAGGTCGAAGTACTCGCGCGCGCACCGGTGCAGGGTCACGTCGCGAAACTCGAAAAACATCGAGGACGGCTCCGACAGGATCGCCAGCGGATCCACGCACGGTTCGAGCGCGGCCCGCGCGTTGGCCGCGGCACCCGACTGGTCATGACGCGCGGCCAGGAACCGTGCCAGCACTTCGTGCAGGAAACGCTGCCCGCCGTGGCTCGACCAGCCAAGCAGGTCGCGCAGCTGATCGTTCAGCGCCGCGAAACGCTGCCGGACACGGCGCTCGCGGTCCGACTCCCAGTCGGCGACGCGGCGCTCGCCCGCTCGCGCCAGCGGCCCACGGATATCGCGGCCGGCAAAGTTGGCCGTCTGCGACACCAGCTCGCCAATGTTTTCGACCAGCGTCAGGAAGTTGCCGCCGGCGCGCGACAGCACGAGTTGCTGCTGCAGCACGGTCAGCCCGGGCAGACGAGCTCGAAGCACGGCGCCGAGATCGGCGTCGGACGCGGCGTCGACGATACGCGCCTGCGCGCCCGGTTCGTTATCGTAGCGGCGCAGCGAGGCCGAACGCGCCGGTTCATCCAGCGTGGCCAGCAGCCGCCATTCACGCTCCCAGTGCGTGATGACGACCAACAGCGGCCAGCCTTGCTCGACCCCACGGGCCCAGATGCGATGTAACGCCGCCGCCGTATCCTCGTCCATCCACTGCGCATCGTCCAGCCACAACACGGTGGGAAGCACCAGCCCGCCGCCGCCAAAGCCACCGAACACCTCGCTCAACTCGTCGAGGAATTCGTCGATGGCGTTCGCGCGCACGCGGGCTGCCTGTTCCTCCGGACGCTCGGGACCCGCGAACACGCCAGGCGCGGCCTTGGCCAGCGTCACCAGCAGGCCGCCAAACGGCAGACCGCCCGTGGCCGCTTCGATCAGCTTGCCGGTGCCTTCCTGCACCACCTGTTCGATGCCACCAGC
>CAZZGM010000272.1:0-4954 GCA_964653955.1 uncultured Bifidobacteriaceae bacterium
CGACGATGGTGCAGATGCCGGTGCGCGTGAAGCCGCCGCCGGCCGACACGGGCGACACCATCTCGCCCGGCTGCGCGTCCTTCGAAATGGCAACACCCGTGAACGGCGCGCGGATCACCATGTCCTCGAGTTCGGTCTGGCGCAGGGCCACCTGGCGTTCGGCCACGGTCACCTGCTCGCGGCTGGCGGCAATCCGCGCCTTCAGCGATTGCACCTCGGCATTCGCCTGATCGAGATCCGCCTCGGTGATGAGTCCGTCGGCGCGCAGGCGCTCGCGGCGCACCAGGGTCCGTTCGGCTTCGGCCAGCCGCACCTCGCTTTCGGTGACCGCCCGCCGCGCCGCTTCGGTTTGTGCTTCCAGCAGACTCAGTGACGCCCTTACCGCTGCATCGTCCAGGCGCGCCAGGATGTCGCCGGCGCGCACCGTCTTGCCTTCCTCGACGTTGACCTCGGTGATACGGCCCGTCACCTTCGACGACACCGTGGCGCGCCGGCGGGCCGTGACGTAGCCCGAGGCGTTCAGCACGGCCGCCTGTGTTCCCGCGGCGCGTATCGTGACCACGGCGACGTCGACAGGGGTTGGCTGGACTCTGGTGACCCAGCCGCGCACACCGACGGCAACGGCACCGAGCACGAGGAGTCCGACGAGCCACTTGACCCAGCGTCGCCCGGGCGGCGGCAGCGGGTCGCGTTCGATGCGCAGGGCAGACAACTCGTCGATCGCGTCGGTCACGTTGCGGATCCTAATGCGAAAAAAGAGCGAAACTCAAGTTCTCCGGCAAGGCGGGGGTCGTCATGTCATAGACGAAGCGGGTGACAGGTTGTTCACACCCGGCCGTCAGACGTCGATACGGAGGTCGGCCACGAGTGGCAGATGGTCCGAGGCGACGAGCGTCAGGCGATCGCGGGGCAGGGAGACCTTGACCACCTCGACGTGTCCCTCGTAGTAGATGTGGTCGAGGTGAAGGATGGGAAAGAAGCCGGGATAGGTGCGGACGCGCTTGAGGTGCTGACGCAGGTCGATGCTGTGCAGGCGTTCGGCAAGGATGTCGGTGGCGAGGCCGCGTGCCCACTCGTTGAAGTCGCCGAGCACGATTTTGGGTCCCGTCACGCGCCGGTCGTGGACCAGCGTGGCCAGCCGCGCCGCCTGATGCCGGCGTTCGAGCAGCGCCGTACCGAGGTGCACGTTGTAGAGGTGCAGCAGCCGTGCGCCAATCTCCAGATCCACGCGCTGGACGTTGCGGGGCTCGCAGGTTTTCCACGTGAGGTCGTGCTGCGTGTGATGCCGCACCGGGAAGCGGCTCAGGACGACGTTGCCGAAGAGCGACGTGCGCAGGTGTCGCGTTGGCGCCATCACCCAGCCCATGCCGAGAGCCGCACCGAGTTCGGCCGCCTGGCCCGGTTTGAGCGGCGATGCCCCCACGACCTCCTGCAGCGCGACAATGTCGGCGTCAATCGTGGCCAGGACCGCGGCAATACGTTCGAGCCGCGTGCGGCCGTCGAGGCCGCGGCCGCGATGAATGTTGTAGGTGGCCACGCGTATGGTGTGCATCGATGCGCGGGTCGCCTTGCGCCCCCTGGTTGGTTGCCTCTCGTGGAGCGTATCAGCTGATTCGCTAATGCCTGCTGTTACACTCCACATAGTCTGATGGAAGGCGGAGGGAAGGGCAAATGTCGAAGCTGTCGAGCGAACGTGAGATCGCGTGCCCGTGCTGCAGTGCGACGCTGGTCATCGACTTGAACCTGGGCCGTGTCGTCCGGCACGAGGCGCCGCCATCGGCCGATCGGCCCGAGTTGAGCGACGCCGAGCGCATCCTGGCCGAACGTGCCGCCCGCCGCGAGGCGCTGTTCGCGCAGTCGGTGCAGCAGGAGGAGCAGAAGAGCGATGCGTTGTCCCGCCGCTTCGAAGAAGCGCTGGAACAGGCGAAGCGCGAGCCGGTGACGAAGCCCCTGCGCGGATTCGATCTGGACTAGTCGTGAACGTCAACGAGGTTGTTCATCAGGCGGCCTGCGCGAGCGCCTACGGCGCCCTCTCAACGCCAATGTCGGAGATCATTGGCTGAGATGACACCCCCGCTGTAAAAACGGGTCTTGGCGAGGGTCCAGCTGGCAAACACCGTGAGCCCCGGCCGGAACGCTTCCGGCTCGAACGTTGCCGCGAGAATGGCATTCTCGAACGGTGGGCCTCCGAGGACGTCCAGGAACGCCAGCTCACGCGTCACGGCAACCGCCCGGAACGCAGTTGCAGATCGCGGCAATTCGACCGTCTCCATGAGGCGCGCGATGCCCACCTGTGACACGGGAGCGTCGTCCTCGAGGGTCTGATCGTCCACCTGACACGATTGCGCCCCGCAGGGCCGGGCAAACACGACGATGACGTTGGGCGCGGTCACCCATTGCGGCCAATGAGGGGGAACCGAGCCATCGTCGTTGCTTCGTTGAGCGGCCTTCGCAGCGAGGGCCACTCTGACAAATGGCGTATACACAGCCGCCGTAGGACCGGGACGAGCTCCGATCTCATCATGCAGGCGATACGGAGACACATCGGCTGTTGTGCCGGCCGCCATTGCCTCGCGGACCTGTTCGGGCGTCATGTACGCCGATTGCGGAAACGTGTGCTCCTGCGGTGAAGAGACAAGGTTTCCGAGGGCGAACAACGATACGAAAATCAGGCGGTACATTGGTCCCTCACGGCAAGAGAGCGCATTCTGGTACCACGTGTCAGTCGCAGCCGGATTCGTCGCGAAAGGCCTCGGGCAAGGACGTCCACCGCTCACGGCCGCGGTAGTACAGGGGCTTCCGATCGCCGTGCGTGGCGCGGTAAGCCTTGTACCGCCGCTTGAGCTCACGGTACCGCGCCGTCGACGTTCGCAGCTTCCGGTGCGGCCAGTCGATCAGCACGCGTTCCACCTTCCACACATTGCTCCACGACCAGCGCCAGTCGTAGCCGCCCATGGCGTCCGCGAGGTTGCAGACGCCATATCCCAGGAGGCGGCCGGTGTAGTCGACATACGGGTCTGCGTAACTGTAGGCGAGCCCACGCGGCTGGCGGAAGAGCGGCAGACGGCCGTGCAGGCCGGGGTCACGCGAGCGGGCCACCGAACCCCAGCCCGTGTCGGTGCGATAGACGAAAATCACGTGGTCGAGGTAGTCCTGCGACTCCAGGCTCATCACCAGCGGTGGGTAGCCATGCTGCTCGAGCACCACGGCCGCAAAGAGTGCGGCTTCGAGGCAGTGCGCCGCGCCGTGCCCGACCACGCTGCGGAAGCTTCGCAGTGTCGCGCCGCCGGGTTCCGTGTTGTACGGCAGGGCGTTGAGCCAGGCCTGCACCGCGGCCGGCGTTTTCAACTGGCGAAGCAGGCGGCGCTCGTCGCGCGTGAGGTCGTGGGGGACATCCGGCACGCCTGGCGCGGCGCGGACGATAGCGGCACGGCCCCGGTCGCGCGGTGGCTGACGCGGTTCCGCCACCGCTAGCGTCCCAGCGCCCGGCGCAGGTCGGCCAGGATGTCGTCGGCCGTCCACTGGTTGCCGTCGTGAACGCTCACGACCGTGCCATTCGGCGACAGCACATACGTGCGGAGGTTGTGCGTGATGGTCCCGTCCGCTTCGCGGATGACGTTGACGCCCAGCTCCGCGGCAAATCGGTCGCTTTCAGCGGCATCGGCCACCTGGGCGAATTGCCACACGGCGGGATCGGCCGCCAGCGATCGGGCGTGTTCCGCAAGACGTGCCGGTGTGTCGTGCTCGGTGTCGAAGCTGATGGAGACCAGCGAGACGCGGCCGCTCAGCACCTGGTCGCGGCTGACCCGCCGCTGGACTTCGGCAAACCGCCGATCCATCAGCGGGCAGAAGTCGGGCAGCGGGCAGCGCGTGTAGATGAAGGTGACCGCGCGGGCGCGGCCCTGCGTGCTGCCCAGTGTCAGCTGGCCGCCGGCGGCTGTCCGCAGGGGCGTCTCGGGCGCGGTATCGCCCGGCGCCCGGATGTGAACGCCGCGAGCCGCCGGCAGCGTGGCCGGTGCATCCGCGGGCAGTTCGGCACGGCCGGTGACCGTCAGTTCGCTGATCCACGCGGCGTCGGGCGCGACCGACAAGGTGGCCGTAATCAGGTCGCCCGCTTCCCGTCCCTCCAGCAGTGCTTCATCCCGCACGGTAAAGGGCATGGTCATGGCCGGCATGAACCCGACAATGTCGCCGTGGCGGATGAGCAGCTCACGGGTGTCCGGCTTGATGACCAGAATCTGGCCCGACAGTTCATAGGTCCGGACCTCGACCGGTGGAGCCTGCCGGCAGCCGGACAGGAGCAGCACGAGACACAGGACCGCAAGGCGCGACGTCATGACTCGACTTTACCGCACGCACCCGGGCCGTTGTTTCCGGGTTCACCCGGCCCCGGCTCTTGCTATACTCCGCCAGCGAGCGAAAGCCCCGCAGGTTCAGGCAGGTAGGTGTCGGTCGTCCGTTCCTCACAGGCCCTCCGTTGCGAGCGCTTTCTGATGCACCCGCTTCCGCGCGCTGGCTGGTGCACGATAAGGAACCGCGCGCGATGAGGCGAAGCGCTCCATGGGCCGCAGACTGTACGTGGGTAACCTTCCTTACAAGACGACGGACGAAGATCTCAACATGCTCTTCAGCCAGGCGGGCGCCGTGGACAACGTCCGCGTGATGCGCGATCAGGCAACGGGACGTGCGCGCGGGTTCGCGTTCGTCGAGATGGTGAACGACGAGGACGCCCAGAAAGCCATCGAGGAGTTCCACGAGTACGAACTCGACGGCCGTTCTCTCGTGGTGAACGAAGCACGCCCGAAGGAAAACTTCGGTGGCGGCGGTGGTGGCGGGCGTGGTGGTTTCGGCGGCGGTGGTGGCGGCGGACGCCGCGAACCCCGCTGGTAATCCATTCCCAAATCGTCCCGATCGGATGCGGTCCGCAGGCCGGCCGCGGCGCACGCGTGGTGCC
>CAZZGM010000273.1:0-4948 GCA_964653955.1 uncultured Bifidobacteriaceae bacterium
GTTCCGGAATGCTGTCGAGGTCGATGTCGATACCGTCATCGTCCTCAACGGGCGGAAGGTCGGCGAGACCGGAGAGGTCCAGGGGACGCGACGTCTCACTGCGAATCGGAAGCGGCCCCAGCAGCTCGACCAGGCGGGTGTGGGCGCGACGGGCACGCTCGGGTGATGCGGTGCGCACGGTCAGCACCCCCGGGTTGCACTCGATATCGGCCAGCACCCGCCGCGGGCCATTGCCGGTGCCGGGCTTTATCCAGACGGCCTCGCCAACGCTGCCCGCCTCGAAGTCCGGAGCGCTGAGCAACGTGACCAGCGCGTTGCCGGCTTCCGGAACGTCAAGCAGCAACTCGGTGAACGACACCTCGTCGCCTTCGGTCGTGACAAGGGACGGTGGCTCGTCCCCATAGGTCAGCTGGTCCCACGTGAGGTGCAGAATGGGTGCGCGGATCTTGAAGAACAGCGAGATGGGTTCGCCGACGTACCGCTTGCCGAACTTCCGGAACTCGTCCTTCAGCAGCTTCGTCAGTACCGGTCCGGCGGCTGCGGGCAGCGGCAGCACCGTACCTTCAATCTGCCGGGTTCCGTCGTCGTGCGGGACGATGCGGGCCGCGATGATGTCCCAGCGGACCAGCGTGTGGCTGGCGGTCTGCTCGCGAACGGGCGTTTCGTCGCCGGTCAGCAGGTCGCGTACCGTGATGCTCTCCCCGGCCACCACGTCTCGCACCTGCCAGGCCCGCAGTTCCGAGTCCTGCATCAGGCGTATCCAGTCGAGCTCTCGCGGCGTCCGCTGGCGGGCGTGGCGTTCGAGGTAACGGGCCGAGAGCGTCCGGCGGTCTTCCAGTGGCAGGTCGAAGAACAGCCACTCGAAGAACGCCGCGGCCGACGTTTCCTCCGCGAGAATCTCGGCCATGGCTTCGTCCGCCGCCTCCTCGTTGTCGTCTTCGACATCGTCCATGCACATCCACATCACGGCGGCGGCGCCGACGACCTCGCGCCATTCGTCCCTGACGGCGAAGCGCCCGAGCGCGGCCATGACGGCGTTGCGGTCGGCCATGGTGACGCCGGCGGACGTAGACATCGGCGCATCGTAGCACCCGCTCGGACGCCCGCGTGACGGGTACGTCAGCCGCCCGGCGTGCGGTCCATCCGGGCCAGCTCAGCTCGGTGGTGTTCCAGATAGATGATCGGCTTATCGGCCACGTAGGCCAGCTCGCGGCTGATTTGTCCGCGTGCTGACACCACGAACAGCCGCTTGCCGCGCGACCGCAGCAAATCCACCGCACGTTCGAAGTCGCTGTCGCCCGAGAACAGGAACGCGACATCGTAGTTGTCCACTGTGTTCATCATGTCGAGGACGATCTCCTGGGGACGTGGCCGTGGCGGGCGCGGACGCAGCCGTCGTGACGCCGGGGATGGTGCCGCCGAGTGCCGTGGGCGTGGGCGCCGAAGGTTCCGCGGGTGACGTGGAGGGAGCCGGGCCGCTGCTGGCCGGGTCCGCTTCGAATTGCGGTTGTGCCGCCGGCCTGAGCGCGCGTGGCGAGCTGTGGCTCCGGCGTCATCGGACGCGGGCCCGGGCATGGACGCCGGCGAGGACGGCGAGGACGGCGGCGCGGCTGTTGCCCGCGAGAGCGGTGCCGGCGCGGGACGTGACACCTCTACGGTGCGTGCACGACTGAGTGCGTCCGCCAGCGAGGTTCTCAAGGGCCTGCCGGCGGATTCGAGCGTGGCGGCTGTGACGCGCTCCACCGGGTCGGCAATGGCGAACGTCTCCCGGTGGCGGAGGCGCACGAACCAGGCTTCGCCGTCCCGCACGCGGTCCACCTGGGTGTGGTCGATGAGAACGACCTTACCGCCTGGCAAGCGCGCGGCCTTGCGGCCGTCGGCCTGCTCGTGGAACACCAAGGTGGCGTCAGCGAGATCAGTGTTGGGATCGGCTGGGTCGTGATCGGCCATGGCGCGTGTGGAAATGGTAGCGCGACGCCCGGCAGCAACGCGAGGTCGTGCTTCTCGGACGGGATGGACGGGCCGTTCGAAAGCCTGCGGGGCCATCATGTGCCACCGGCGCATGTGCCTGTCAAGGCGACGCGGCGTAGCACGAGTGGCGTTCGTTGGCGTGCACCACGAGGTCCAGCAAACCGGCCTCAGGCCGGATCGTCGAGAACTGGGTGGCCGCATGGGCCACGGCAGACGGCGGTCGCCGGCAGCGTGCGTTTCGATCGACAGGTGGGGCGAACAGGACGCGCAGCGAATGGCCATGGCGGCGCGTGCCGCGGGCGTCAGGGAGACAACACACGCGCGGCAGCTGAAGTTGAAGGACGTGGAGGGCGACCGGCGTGCGCCCGTGCGTTGACGCGGAGCGCGCGCGTCAGCCGTTGACGCTGTGGTTGACGCGACGATCGATGGCTGAGTCGACACGCGGCGTGCTCGACGCTTCCGAGCGCTCGAAGCCGCTGCCTCTGACGGACAGGAACGATACTTCTCTCGGATTGCGATGGAATCTGTTGGTTGAAGAGGGAAGTTTTGCGCACCTGCCGCCAAGGTGTGACCTCATCTGACACTCGTCTGATAGAAGATGGCACGGTCCTGGAGGCAGTCGGCTAGGGGCCACTTCATTTTTGTGCAGTTTTAGCGAGCGACGATGTGGACGTGAGGACACCAACAATAGCGAAGTGCAGGGTTGAGAGAGGCGACGTGCAAGGACGATTCATCACGAGACGCATCGACCTTCGGCCAAGTCTGGCATCGTCTGCGGGCCAGCATAGCGCTACTGCTGTTGATGAGGAGATCACCTCGTGATCGAATTCGATTCAGCGTTTCGCGCCCTTACCGGGAATCCGCCGTTCCCATGGCAGAGGGCACTGTATGAGCGGTTCGAGGCAGGCGATATCCCCGCATCGTGCAACCTCCCAACCGGGCTTGGCAAGACTTCCGTTGTCGCTGTCTGGTTGATCGCCGTCGCGAATGGGCTGAACGTCCCGCGGCGGCTGGTGTACGTGGTCAATCGTCGCACGGTCGTGGACCAGACAACGGAGGAGGTGGCACGGTATAAGGAGCGACAGGTCGCCGGTGTGCCCGATTTCGCCGTCAGTACTCTCCGCGGGCAGCTTGCCGACAATCGTGAGTGGTCGACCGATCCGTCCCGCCCGGCGGTTATCTGTGGGACGGTCGATATGATCGGCAGCCGCCTGCTGTTCAGTGGTTACGGCGTGGGCATGAAAGCGAGACCACTGCATGCCGGGTTCCTCGGGCAGGATTCGCTGCTCGTGCACGATGAGGCCCATCTCGAACCTGCGTTTCAGGCATTGCTCGAATCTATCCGAGACGAACAGCAGCGGTGTCGAGATTTCCGACCGCTGCGGGTGATGGAGTTGACGGCCACGAGTCGGGGCACGGAACGGCCCTTCGGACTGACTGACGAAGACTGGAAGAACTCCACCGTAGTCGAACGAGTCACGGCCCGAAAGATGATTCATCTGGAGCCGTTGAAAGATGCGAAGAAACTTGCGGAGCAACTCGCAGCGAAGGCGCTGACGTTCGAAGCCCGCAACAGGGCAGTGTTGGTGTTTGCTCGCACCGTTGAAGATGTGATGAAGGTGGCGGATAAATTACCGAAAGATCGGGTAGTCACCCTGACCGGCACGATGCGAGGCAAGGAGCGCGACGAACTGGTCGGTCACCCGATCTTCGAGCGGTTGCTGCCCGGTGGCCAATCCGACGCTCCGACGACGTACCTTGTCTGTACAGCGGCGGGAGAAGTCGGTGTGAACATCTCGGCGGACCATCTTGTCTGCGATCTGGCCCCTGTCGACAGCATGGCTCAGCGGTTCGGACGAGTGAACCGCTTTGGGAAGCGGTCCGATACCGAGATTCACGTCATCCATCCGACTGATTTCAAGAACGATGAGTACGAGCAGTGCCGCAAGAACACCCTTGCGCTTCTTGTGGAACTGAACGGAGACGGTAGCCCGGGCGCACTGGGACAACTCGATCCTGTGAGGCGTCAGCAGGCGTTCACGCCAGCACCAACGCTCCTGCCCGCCACCGATATCCTGTTCGATGCCTGGGCACTCACAACAGTCCGAGACAGACTGCCTGGTCGCCCGCCAGTTGAGCCGTACCTGCACGGCCTGCCTACCGACTGGCAGCCGCCAGAGACGCGCGTCGCCTGGAGGAAAGAGGTACAGGAGATTACAGGTGATCTGCTTCGTGAGTACGTGCCGGCCGATCTGCTCGAAGCGTATCCTCTGAAGCCACATGAGTTGCTGAAGGAACCGAGTCACCGTGCATTCAAGCAGTTCGAGGCGATGCTGAATCGGCTGAATGACCGGTCGATCACAGTCTGGTTACTCGACGACGGCGGACAGGTTGAGCCGATCACTATCGGTGAACTGTGCGACAACGACCGGCGGGACCGTATCAATGGCAAGACGGTCCTGTTGCCGCCGACTGCCGGCGGCCTGACGAATGGCATGCTCGACGGCGCGTCTCAGACGGCTGATGACGTCGCCGATACGGACGAGCGGATGCGCGTATGGAGCAATGACGAGCAGTTCGACGAAAAAACTGCCGGTATGCACGCGGTTTGCAGAATAGCGTTTCCCAGGGACGACGATGACACTGAGGAACGGATGTGGAAATGGTTCGCGGTGCCGAACCAGGGAGAACCATCAGCCAGGAAACCAGTGTTGTGGAGCGTTCATGTCGGAGATGTGGTGAGGTTGACGACAGAGATCGTAGCGAAGCTGTCGCTCGATGAGCAATACCAGCGCGCCGTCATTGCGGCGGCCGAGTCTCACGATCATGGCAAGCGGCGCAAGCTGTTCCAGCGAGTATTGGGCAATTCCAAGTACCCAGACCAGGTGCTCGCGAAGTCCGGCAAGAACGGCGGGCGAGTAAAGGAAACGTATCGCCACGAGTTCGGCTCACTGCTGGACGTGGACCAGGACGTGAC
>CAZZGM010000274.1:0-339 GCA_964653955.1 uncultured Bifidobacteriaceae bacterium
GTGGCATCGAGCACCAGCAGCGTTTCGTGCGGCGCACCCGGCACCTCACGGGTCGCAATGCGCCGGATCTTTTCGAGTTCCTGCATCAGATTCGCACGCGTGTGCAGACGTCCCGCCGTATCCACGAGAATCACGTCGCGGCCCCGTGCCTTGCCGGCGGTCAACGCATCGAACACCACGGCCGCCGGATCCGAACCTTCCCGGGCACGGACAATGTCCACGCCGGCACGATCGGCCCACACCTGCAACTGATCCACCGCCGCCGCCCGGAACGTGTCGGCGGCGCCGATGAGCGGCGCACGCCCGTCTCGTTTCAACTGATTGGCGAGCTTGCCCACG
>CAZZGM010000274.1:349-4931 GCA_964653955.1 uncultured Bifidobacteriaceae bacterium
AGCACCACGCGAGGGGTGCCGGGGGCCGGTTCCACCGGCGGCGTGGCCGCTGATTGCAATACACCAAGCAGCTCTTCGCGGACGAGTTGACGGAGTGATTCGCCACGCCGCTGGCGTTTGGCCACGTTGTCGACAATGCGCCCGGTGGCCGCAACGCCGACATCGGCCATCAGCAGCACTTCTTCGAGCCCCTCCAGCGTATCGGGATCGATCGTCCGCGTCCGCTGCTCGTCGCTGTCGCTCACGCGCACGAGATCGTCGAAACGATCGGCAATCTGCTGCGCGGTGCGCGCCAGTCCCTGCTTCAGCTTGTCGAACAATCCCATGCGTCGGTCGTCCTTCGGTCTATCGGCGCGTGCGAGCACGCCAGTCATGCGTGGCCGGCTTATCCGTGCTCGGCGCGCTGACGCCGGCCCATCAGGTCACGCACGGCCAGCGCCGGCAGCTTCCGCCCGGCCAGCACTTCGGCCATCTGCTCGGTAATGGGAAGTTCGATGCCGTGCCTGGCACCAAGGGCCAACGCCGCGTCGGTGGTGCGTACACCTTCGGCCACCATCTTGGTGCTGGCCACCACGTCAGCCAGCGAACGTCCACGCGCCAGTTCCATGCCGACGTGCCGGTTGCGGCTGAGGCCGCCCGTGCACGTCAGCACGAGATCCCCGAGTCCGGCCAACCCCGCCAGCGTTTCACGCTGACCGCCCATGGCTACCGCCAGACGCGTGAGCTCGGCCAGTCCCCTGGTGATGAGCGCGGCCAGCGCGTTGTGGCCCTGGCCAAGTCCCTCCACCACGCCGGCCGCGATGGCAATGGTGTTCTTCAGCGCGCCGCCAATTTCCACGCCCGTCACGTCGGACGTGCCATACAACCGCATCCACGGCGCACGGAACTCCGCCTGCACGTGCTGCACCGTGTCGGGCTGCGCGGCCGCCACCACGACGGCCGTCGGCAGGCCCTGTGACAGTTCCGCGGCAAAGCTCGGCCCGGACAGCACCGCCACGTCGCCGGCGGCAGGCAGTTCGGCACCGAGCACCTCGGACATCCGCAGCAGCGTGCCGGCCTCGATCCCCTTCACGGCACTGATGACGAGCGCACCAGCAGGAAGATACGGCGCCAACGCCAATGCCACGCCACGCACGCCGTGCGACGGCACGGCCACGACGACCGTGGCGGCTTCCGTCAACGCCTCGTCGAGACGTGCCGTTGGCGTGAGCCGATCCGGAAACGTCACGTCCGGCAGGTACACCGGATTGGCCCGCCGCGATGTCAGGTCGGCGACCAGGCGCGGATCGCGGCCCCACAGGCGCACGTCGTGTCCCACCTGTGCCAGGTGAACGGCGAGGGCCGTCCCCCAACTGCCTGCTCCAATGACCGCAACTCGTTCCATGAACGTACCTGGCGTCCTCAGGGGTGCACCGGGGCGCGCTGCCCCAGCCGGCGCTCGGTTCCCCGGGCAAGACGAGCCAGGTTTCCCCGATGGCGAAAGACGATGAGCGCCGCCACCACACTGGCGGCCAGTATCACGGGGGCCGATCCCGAACGCAGCCACTCGGCCAGCGGCAGCACCAGTGTGGCGACGACCGATCCCAGCGACACATACCGCGTCACTGCCGCCGTCACCACGAACACGCCCACCGCCGCCATCGTGGCCAGCGGTGCCAGCACGCCAAACACGCCGCACGCCACGGCCACGCCCTTGCCGCCGGCCAGCCGCAGCCACACCGGATAGATGTGGCCAATCACGGCGCCGACACCCGCGGCGGCATCCGCCACTTCGCCGCCCCCCGGCAGCAGCACGCGCGTCAGCCACACGCTGCCGGCGCCCTTCCCCACATCGAGCAGCATCACCAGCACACCAAGGCCGCGACCGGCACTGCGATAGACATTGGTGGCGCCGACGTTGCCGCTGCCGACGCGGCGCAGATCCACACCGCTGCGGCGCGCCAGCAGAAAACCGACCGGCAGCGACCCGACGACGTACCCGAGCAGGACGGCCACCATGGTCTGTCGATCTTAACCGAGGGGGCCACGTCCGATTTCCTCGTAGCCTTCACCTCCCGGCAGACCTCGACTGCGAAACACCGACACATGTGTCACGGCCGTCGTCAGACCCGAAATATCCACCGCGGCCAGGAGCGCTGGCCAGTCCACACCCTGTCCATCGGTCTTGACGCGCGCGATGGTGAGGTGAGGATGAAACGCCGATGGTGCCGCCTGTGCTTCGCCCGGCAACAAACGGCCGAGCCGCTCGGCCACTTCACGTTCCAGCGCGCCCAACTCACGCACGCCCTCGGTGGCCCCTACCCATAGCGCTCGCGGACGGCGCGGTGACGGAAACGCGCCAAGGCCACGCCAGCGCACGGGAAACGGCGACTGTGCATAGGGCTTGCCGAGCTCTGCCATCAGCTCGCTCACACGCGCGTCCGGCTGTGCACCCAGGAACGCCAGCGTCACGTGCAGTGCCGCGGGTTTCATCCAGACGATACGCGGCACCTCGACCGCGAGACGCGACAACTCCGTCTCGATGGTCCGGCGCGTCGCCTGCACGCGCGCCCGCATTTCGTCGCCGATCTCGATGCCAACGAATACACGCATGGTTACCGCCGCACCCAGTCCACATCCCACGGCGCATCCAGCAGCCGCCGCCGCGCCAGGTCCATGGCGGTGACCGCGGCAAACGCCTTCACCTGCTCGCGCCCGCCAATGAAACGGCACAGCGCGGCCCGCGTTTCGCGCGGTTCGGCCAGTGCCACGGCAATCCACACCGTTCCCACCGGCTTCTCTTCGGTGCCACCATCGGGGCCGGCAATGCCCGTGATGCCAATGGCCAGGTCGGCACCGGTTCGCGCCAGCGCACCTTCCGCCATCGCACGGACCACCGGCTCACTCACTGCACCGTGCGCGGCAATCAGCCCGGGCGGCACATCCAGAAATGATGACTTCGCCTCGTTGCTGTAGGCCACGACGCCGGCCTGCACGTACGCGGAACTGCCGGCCACGTCCGTGAGACGCGATGCCACCAGCCCACCAGTACACGACTCGGCCACGGCAATGCGCCAGCCACGTTCGATCAGCAGTCGACCGAGCACCTGCTCCACCGGCGCACCCGTATTACTCACCAGGTCGGCTCCCAGCCGCGCCGACAGCGCCAACACCGCTGCGTCCAGTGCCATGTCGCCGGCGGCTACATCCGTGGTCACCATGGCCAGGTGCACCTCGATGAATCCGGGCGTGGCCAGAATGGTGGTGTCGATGACCGGCGAACGCTCGAGCCACTGCCGATAGACAGGCTGAATGGCTTCCTCCACGCGCGACTCCGACCGGCCGGCCACGCGCAGCGATCGGCGCAACAACTGTCGCTCCCCTGCCAGCGCGCGCAGCCGTTCGCGCACCGGGCCTTCCATCATCGGACGCATTTCCCGCGGCGGTCCCGGCAACAGCGCAATCACGCAGTGGCCATCGTCAATGAGAAGACCGGGCGCGCTGCCACGCGGGTTGTCGATGACGGTGGCGCCGCGCGGTACCTGTGCCTGCCGCCGATTCACCTCGGGCATGGCCAGGCCACGTGCCGCAAACCGCGCACGGATGATCTCCACGATGGACGCGTCCTCGACCAGCGGCAGACCAAGATGCGCCGCCACGGCCTCGCGCGTGAGGTCATCGTCGGTGGGACCGAGTCCGCCCGTGAGAACCAGCACACGATGGCGTGACAGCGCGTGCCCCACCTGCGCGATGAGTTCCTCGCGCGAATCGCCCACTACCGTCTTGTAAGCCACCGGGATGCCCAGCGCGTTCACCACGCCGGTAATGAAGAGGGAGTTCGTATCCGAGCGCCAGGGCGTCAGCATTTCGCTGCCGACGGCAAGGATGACGGCCGTGACGGGTTCGGTCACGCGGTCATCCACGCCGGAAACGCCCACACGAGGCCGCGCAGCGCCAACTGGCCATAGATGCCGGCCATGGCGTCGTCCAGCATGATGCCCCACCCGCCATGCGCCCGTTCGAGCTGGCGCGCCGGATATGGCTTGATGATGTCGAACAGCCGGAACAGGAAGAAGCCGGCAATCACGCCGGTCAGCGACAGTGGCAGCCAGGCGAGCGTCAGCAGCATACCCAGCACTTCGTCGATGACTACCGGTCCGGGATCGGTGCCGCCAAGCAGCCGCTCCGCAACCGTGGCCGCCCACACGCCCAGGCCGAGCACCATCACGATCGCCAGCAGCTCGACGCCTGGTCCGCCGAACCAGCGGATGGCGGCGTAGAGCCCGAGCGCGGCGAACGAGCCGGCGGTGCCGGGCGCAATCGGGAAAAACCCGACGTAGCCGAACGTGGCCACGGCCATCGCGACGTGTTTCATGCCACCACCACTCGTGTACCCGCGAGGCGATCGTGCATGCCGCGATGGTCACCGGCAAAGAACACCGGAAGATAGCCCAGTCCGAACGTCGCGCCAATGGCCAGGCAGCCCAGCGCGCGCACCACGGCTCCCGTCATATCGACACCACGCCCATCATCACCCGCCACACGAATACCGGTCAGCATCTTGCCAATGGTCTGTCCCCCGCCAAGACTGAAGCCCACGAGA
>CAZZGM010000275.1:0-4189 GCA_964653955.1 uncultured Bifidobacteriaceae bacterium
AGCGCCTTCAGTTCCGACTCGCCGAAGCCAAGCCGGTGATCGCCGAGTGTTTCGCGCACCCAGGCCTGTTCGTGCTCGCGCAGGTCGAGGACGAGCACGCGGCCGTCGGGCGAGAGGATGCGGACGGCTTCGGCCACGGCGCGGGCCGGATCGCTGGTGTGATGCAGGGCCTGGGACAGCAGCGCCAGATCGACGCTGCCGTCGGCCAGCGGCAATTTTTCCAGCGTGCCGCGCTTCCAGGTGATGTTGTCCGCGCGGCGCCGTTGCGCCAGTGTCCGGGCGCGCGCCAGCACCGTCGCGGATCGGTCGATGCCGACGACGCTGGAGGCCCAGCGCGACGCTTCGATGGTGAGATAGCCATCACCACAGCCGAGGTCGGCGACGCGCAGTGGCGGCATCAACAGGCCGAGCGCGCGCGACCAGGCCGCCCAACTGCGCCCCGGCACGAGCTGGCGGCCGTCGCGTGTGTCTGGGCCGGCATGCCGGTCGAAGTTTTCACGCCGCAGCCGCAACACCTCCTGCAGCCGGGCATCGTCAGCCTTCACGCCGGCGGTGCCATGCGCGTCGGCAAACTGCGTCTCGAGCAGGGGCCACAGCGGATTGCCGGCCGCCTGCACGCCGGGGGCCATGCGGTAGTAGGTGAACGCGCCCTCGCGTTCCTCGACCACCAGTCCGGCATCCTTGAGCAGGCCGAGATGCCGCGAGACGCCCGACTGGGCGAGGCCGAGGATGCCGGTGAGCTCGGTGACGTTGAAGTGATCGCGGGTGAGCACGCGCAGCAGGCGGAGGCGGGCCTCGTCGCCCAGCAGCCGGTAGAGGCTGGATGCTACTTTCACATACACAAATGTAGATGGGTGGATTGAATTTGGCAAGCCGGACGGCACCCCGGGCACGCCGCATTGCGCCCGGAGGCGGGCGCGAAGGATAATCGGCGGTCTGACGTGCGTCTGAAACCCCGGGCGTCGCCGGGCCCCTTGACCCGGGCCCGTCCACCCGGAACCGACTGAACCTGTTTTCGGAGAGGCCGTATCGACCGCCGCGGAGGGCGGGGCCGGTGCGGTCTGAACTACCCCATGGGCATCCTCGACAAGCTTCGTCCGCAGTCCAAGCACACACATCCCGATCCGGCCGTCCGTCTGGAGGCCCTTCACGAAGTCGATCCCGCCGACCAGGTGTCGCTGGCCTCGTTTGCCAAGGACGATCCCGACGGCCGTGTCCGCCGCGCCGCCATTGCCCGGCTGGCCGACGTCGGCACGCTCGCCGACATCGTCCGGAACGAAGCCGACGCCGGCGTGCGGGATCATGCGCTGGCGCAACTGGTGGAGCGCGCGGGAAAGCACGACGTGGAGCAGGCCGCTCCGGCGGTGGCGTCGCTGGTGACGCTGGGCCGGGAACGTGAGCTGGCGCAGCTGGCCAAGTCGGCGGGGCCGGACGACCTGCGGCGGCAGGCGGTGGCCGCGCTTCGTGACGAACGCCTGCTGGGCAGCGTCGCCCGGCATGCCGCCGAGGCCGGAACGCGGCTGTTGGCGGTGAGCCGCCTGACGGACGCTGCCGAGCTGGAAGGCGTGGCCGTGCGCGGCGAGCATGCCGACGCGGCGGTCGCGGCGCTGGACCGTCTGGAGGCACCCGCCGCCGATCAGCTGGCGAGGATTGCGGACAAGGCGAGGACGAAGGCGGCGCAGAAGCGTGCGCGTGTGCTGGCGCGCGCATTCGAGCCGCCTGTCCCGCCGGTGGCCGATGCGCCGGCCGTGGTGTACGCCGAAGCCAATCAGGACGTGGCTCGCGGGTTGGTGGCGCAGATGACGACGTTGGGGACGGCCGATGACTTGGCCGCCGTGCGCGACGGCTACGGTGCCGCGCGCGTGGCGTGGGTGGAGTTGCTGGCCGATGCCGACATCGAGCCGGCGCTCGTGGACACGTTCGAAGCGGCGTCCGTGGCGGTGCGTGAACGCATCGAGGAAGACGACCGCCGCCATCGTGAGGCCGAGCAGCAGCGGCTGGCGCTCGAGCGCGAGCAGGCCGAACGTACGGCCGTGTGCGCCAATGTGGAAGCGCTGCAGGGCGACGACATCCTCGATCGCCTGGCAGAATCGCGCGCGACCTGGGAAGGCATGGCGCCCATGCCGGAGACGTGGGCCAGTCAGCTCCAGCATCGGTTTGCCGAAGCCTGCCGCGCGGCCGAGACGCGTCACGAACGCCTGGCGCGCGCCCGTGAGCAGGCCGAACGCCTGCCGACGCTCGTGCCCGCCATGGAGGCGCTGGTGACGGAAGAAGACTACGCCGCCGTGCGCAACCAGTGGTTTGCGCTGCGGAAGCAGTGGCAGGCGGTCGCGCGCGACGTCGACATCGACCCCGAACTCACTGCCCGTTACGACGCCGTCGTCCAGGCCCTGGAGGCAAAGGAGCAGGTGCTCCGTGAAGCGAAGGCCGGGGAGCAGCAGAAGAACCTGCAGCGGCTGCAGGCCGTGGCGCTCGAACTCGAGACCCGCGCGGCCGCCGAAACCATGACGCTGAAGGCCGCCGACGCCCTCATCAAGGAGGTGAAGCTGGCCGTCGGGACCATGGGACCGCTTCCCACCAAGCAGGATCGGGACGACCTGACGGTGCGCCTGCAGGCCGTGCGCACCAGTCTGGCGCCGCGCATCCAGGAAATGCGCGAAGCCGAGGAGTGGAAGCGCTGGGCCAACGTGCAGGTGCAGGAGGAGCTCTGCGCGAAGATGGAAGCCCTGCTCACCGTGGCCGACGTCGATCCGGAAAAGGCGGCCAACGAGATGAAGCAGCTCCAGGAGCGGTGGAAGCCCGTGGCCGCGGCGCCGCGTTCGCAGGCCACCACGCTCTGGACGCGCTTCAAGGCGGCGCAGGACCAGGTGTACGAGAAGTGCAAGGACTTCTTCGCGCAGCAGAACGTCGAGCGTGTCGACAACCTGAAGCGCAAGACCGAGCTGGCCGAGCGTGCGGAGGCTCTCAAGGACTCCACCGACTGGGTGAAGACCGCCGAGGCCATCAAGCAACTGCAGGCCGAGTGGAAGGTCATTGGCCCGGTGACACGCGGCCACGAGCGCGCTATCTGGGAGCGATTCCGCGCCGCGTGCGATGCGTTCTTTACGCGCCGGCAGGACGATCTCAAGCAGCGCAAGCACGACTGGACCGAGAACCTGCGCCGCAAGGAGGCGCTGGTGGCCGAAGCCGAACAGCTGGCGCAGTCTTCCGAATGGGAGAAGGCCGCGGCGCGCATCAAGCAGTTGCAGGCCGAGTGGAAGGAGATTGGTCCGGTCAAGCGGAGCAAGTCGGACGCCATCTGGCAGCGGTTCCGCGGCGCGTGCGATCTGTTCTTCGAGCGGTTCAAGAACCGCGATCAGGTGGCGTTGCAGGGCAAGGTCGCCGATCGCGAAACCGCGGTGGCCGAACTCGAAGCCCTGGTGCCTCCGGCCGATCAGGACGGCGCGGCCATGCCGGCCGATCTGCTGGCCCATGTCCAGGCCGCCCGCGCACGCTGGGTGCAGGGCCCCGAACTGCCACGGCACACGCTGGCCCCGCTGGCCGCGCGTGTCAACGACGCCCTGCTGGGGCTGGTCACGCGCTGGCCCGAGGCGTTTGCCGGTACCGATCTGGATCCGACCACCACGCGTGAGCGCATGCAGAAGCTCATTACCAAGGTCGAAAAGCTCCTGCCGGCCGAAAGCGCCGAGCCGGTGAAGAACCTGTCGCCGGCCGAACTGCTGGCGCGGCAGTGGCGCGAAGCCCTGGCTGCCAACACCATGGGCGCGGGCGCCGCCCGTCAGGCGGAAGATGCCCGTCAGCGCGCGCTCGACCAGGAGGTGCGTGCCGCGCAGTCGGCGTGGAACCGTCTGGGGCCGCTGGCCGCCGACGAGCGCAAGCCCCTGCAGGAGCGGTTCGACAGGGCGGTGCGGAAGTTTTCGGAAATGAAACGCCGTTCGGCGGCGCGGCTGTAGGCCACGCCGCCGGCGGCGTGCAGAGGCTGAGCGGCTGAAACGGAGGCCCGGACGTCAGTCGGCGTTCGGGTCTTCGAGATAGGTATATCCCTGCAGCGCTTCCTCGTAGAACTTGAGGAGGCGTCCGGCCTGCTGATCTTCCATGCGGCCGGCGTAGACGGCACCTTCCACATCCCGCCGTAGCTTGCTCATCAGGCTTTCGGGATCGAACTCCACGTACTTCAGCACCTCACGGA
>CAZZGM010000275.1:4199-4902 GCA_964653955.1 uncultured Bifidobacteriaceae bacterium
GGTGTCGCCCTTGACGATGTGCTCGAGGCGCGCGCCTTCTTCGCCGTTGTCGCTGAGGCTGATGTGCACGGCGTGTGTGTCGCCGAACAGGTTGTGGAGGTCGCCCAGGATTTCCTGATAGGCGCCGACGAGGAACACCCCGAGGTAATAGGGTTCGCCGTTGAAGCGGTGGAGCAGCACCGTCTTCTTGACGTCGCGGCGATCGATGAACTGATCGAGCTTGCCGTCCGAGTCGCAGGTGATGTCGCTGATGACGGCGTGGTTCACCGGCGCTTCGTCGAGGCGGTGGATCGGCATCACCGGAAACAACTGCTTGATGGCCCAGCTGTCGGGAATGGACTGGAACAGCGAGAAGTTGCAGAAGTAAGTGTCCGAGAGCAGTTCCTCAAGTGCCTGCAGATCCTCGGGCACATCGTCCATGCCCTTGATCAGCTTGTTGATGCGCTCGCAGATGGCCCAGAACAGGTTTTCGGCGTGCGCCCGCTGTTCGAGCGGCAGGTAACCGCCGGCAAACAGGTTCATGGCCATGTCCAGCGCCTGCTGCGCGTCGTGGTACGACTCGACGGCGTTGCGCTGGGTCACGTTCTGGTGGGTTTCGATGAGGTCCACCAGCGGCTGCTCGAAGTCGTCCTGCGGCACCGTCGGCACGCGCTCTTCGCCGAAGCCGGTGGTGCCCAGCACGTTGAAGATCAGCATGCTGTGG
>CAZZGM010000276.1:0-4388 GCA_964653955.1 uncultured Bifidobacteriaceae bacterium
CGGCATCATCCACCAGACGTGGTCTCCCGTGCCGGGGCGCATCAAGGACTTCATTGCGATGCCGCGGCCCAACGGCTACCAGTCGCTGCATACGTCCGTCATCAGCGAACGCGGATTGCCGTTCGAAGTGCAGATCCGGACCGAAGAAATGCACCGGCGCGCGGAGGAAGGTATTGCCGCGCACTGGAAGTACAAGGAAGGCCGCGTTGGCGCCGGCCGCGACGAGCAGTACTTCAACTGGTTGCGGCAGTTGCTCGAGTGGCAGCAGGAAGTCCGCGATCCCCAGGAGTTCCTCACCAACCTCAAGATCGACCTCTATCCCGAGGAGGTCTACACGTTCACCCCGCGTGGTCAGGTGAAGGTGCTGCCCAGGGGCGCCACGCCCGTCGACTTTGCCTACGCCATCCACACAGACGTCGGCCACCAGTGCGTGGGCGCTCGCGTCAACGGCCGCATGGTGCCCCTCCGCACCCGTCTCAAGAACGGCGACATCGTCGAGGTGATGACCAACGCCGCGCACAAGCCCAGCCGCGACTGGTTGAGTTTCACGGTGACGTCGCGGGCGCGCAACAAGATCAAACACCTCATCCAGCAGGAGGAGAAAGAACGGGCGGTCGAGTTCGGACGGAAGGCGTTCGAGAAGGAGGCCCGCCGCTTCGATCTCAATCCGGCGCGGCTGCTCGAGGGAGAACTGGTGGCCGCTGCCTCTGCCGAGTTCGGCGCGCAGAAGCCGGACGACCTGCTGGCACAGGTGGGTTATGGCAAGGTCTCGGCGCGCCAGCTGCTCGACAAGCTCGTTCCACAGGAGCAACTGAAGGAGAGAGCCCCCGAACACCCGGTGGTGTCGGCCGTCAAGCGTGTGTTTACGCCGTCGAGCGGCCAGGCCGATCGCATCAAGGTGAGCGGTGCCGACGATGTGATGGTGGTGCGGGCGCGGTGCTGCAATCCGATTCGCGGCGAGCAGATCGTTGGTTACATCACGCGCGGCAAGGGCGTGTCGGTGCATTCGGCCAACTGTCCGAACGTGATCAACCTGCAGTTCGATCCCGAACGCCGCATCGATGTGGAATGGGACAAGGGCAGCGACACGGCTCCTTACACGGTGCGGCTGATCATGGCCGTGGAGGATCGCAAGGGGATGCTGGCCGCGCTGAGTGCGCGCGTGGCGGAAATCAACACGAACATCACCAACCTCGAGGCCACCACCGGCGAATCCGTCCATGCCACGATTGGCATGACCGTGGAAATTCGCGACATGAAACACCTCGAGAAGGTGATCAAGTCGCTCCGGGGTGTGGAGGGGGTGCTGGGCGTGGAACGGGCGCCCAACCGCTGACGCCAGCCGCGTCAGTTATTCCAGGACGGCAACGACCTCGATTTCCACACGCACATCGCGCGGCAGGCGCGCCACCTGCACGGTGGAACGGGCGGGGTACGGTGCGGAAAAGTACGTGGCGTACACCGTGTTCATGGCCGCGAACTCGTTCATGTCAGCCAGGAATACGGTGGTTTTCACGACCTTGTCGAAACCGGCACCCGCAGCCTCGAGCAGGGCCGCGATGTTCTCCATGGCCCGTGTCGTCTGCGCGGTGATGTCGCCCGGCACGATGTCGCCCGTGGCGGGATCCAGCGGGATCGATCCCGACAGATACAGCAGGTTTCCCACCCGGACGGCGGCCGAGTAAGGACCGATGGCCGCCGGGGCCCCGGGCGAACTGACGGCCTGTCGCGTGGACATCAGGCCGCCTTGACCACCTTCTGCGAACGGATGCAGCGAGTGCACACGCGCATCCGCTTGGTGGCACCGTTCACCACGGCCCGCACGTTCTGCAGGTTGGGTTCGAAACGGCGGGGAGTCACATTGTGGGCGTGGGACACGCGGCGGCCCACCACCGGACCCTTGCCGCAGATTTCACAGCGCATAGCCATCGTCTAAAGCTCCTCGGACAAACGCCAATCTTATCCGAGCTGACGCATGCAGGTAAAGGCCGGCGCGCCGCACCCCGGGCCGGACGGTCACGGCTAGGGCAGGATGATGCCCGCGGGCGTGACCTGTTCGGCCTGCGGTTCCGGTGGTGGCAGCAGGCGTTTCAGCAGATCCAGGTAGTCCCGCGCGCCTTCGCCAATGCCGGCATCCTCGTGCCGCGCGCCACGCTCGATTCCGCGCAGCACCTCGGCGGCTTCCCGGCCGAAACCTGTCCCGCCGCCCTTGCCCAGTTCGGCCAGCAGGCCGTCGAACTCCCGCCGCAGGCCCTCACTCATGACCGACGAACCCGGCAGCTGGGCAATGACGCCGCTGGCCGCCGCCTCGAGGGTGCCGGCCATGGCGCCGGCCGCGTCCGCCACGTCGACATCTGCCAGTGTCAGCGAGCCGTCCGGCCGGTAGCGGACGACGAGGCTGCCGAGGAGGAAAAAGAGTTGGAGTTGCCGCTCGCTCAGGCGGCGTCCCATCGATCCGATGAGGAGCATCAGGTCGTGCTCCTGCTGGCGGCGGACGGCGGCAGCAGGATGATGCTGGGCTGTTTCGAGATAGACGCAGTCCGACGGGCACCGGATGTCCACCAGCCGCCTGGTGGCGCAGCAGGTGGCGCAAATGGTGTAGCCGAGCGCCGGACAGCCGCGCTTGGCTGGCCGCTTCGAACAAGAGGGACATTTCACCGAGCCAGCTTACCCCCGGTGCAGGATTTGCCGAACCCCGCGTTACCGAACATGGGCATCACGGGGAACATGTCTGGTGGCCAGGGCAGCGCGTCCGCGAGCGGCCTTGCCGGGCTGCACGGTTCGTGCTACCGTTTCCCGGTTTCATGGTGTCCCCATGAACGGACAGAGTATGGGGACAAGTGTCCAAGAACCCGACGGACCCCGGCGGCGTCTAATGTCCTGAACGGTGTTCGACCGGGTGTCGCGGAAACCGGAATTCGTTAGCTAAGTTCTTTGAAATAAGTAGTTTATCGGCTCGATTGAGCCGATGTCGCGTCCGGCCGTGAAAATTGGGCCGGACCGCGGATTGCAGTAGGTGGTTCATAGGTCGTTCGTCATCGGACGACACCGAGCGTTTCCGGCTGGGCTGCCCAGCCGGCGTCATAGGCACCGCCCTTGCATGGTGGGGTGGGCATCATAGGCCTCCACGGAAAACGTCGTGGAGGGGGAACAGGAAGGAGAGGCTGTCATGGCCAAGGTTACGAAGCGGAAGGTCGCGGGCGCCCAGGCGTCGGCCAAGAGCACTCGATACGACGAGCTGCGCAAGATTCTCGAAGACCGTCGCCGGGATATCCTGAGCGAGGTGCAGGGGCGGATCCGTGGCGTGCGCGCCGAGGGTTCGGAGAAGCCGCACGAAGTGATGGACCAGGGTGAGACCAGCGAGGTCGATATCCAGGAAGACATCGAGTTCGCCCTCATCCAGATGAAGGCGGAGACGCTCAACAAGATCAACGAGGCACTGTCGCGGCTCGAGGAAGGGACCTACGGTCACTGCTTCGAATGCGGCGACGAGATTGCCGAACAGCGGCTGCGGGCGCTGCCGTTCGCCGTCCGGTGCAAGGACTGCGAAGAAGCGCGCGAGATGGCGCAGAAGCGCGAGCGCATGGCGCAGCGCAGGGGCGCGTCCAGCCTCTTCTACGAGTTCCAGGGATAACCCGGCGTCCTTCCTGACAGCAGGCTCCGCCGGCGGCGGGGCCTGCAACCCCCGCCTCCCGGCCGGCTCCGGCTGTTAAGATTCGTCCCGTAATACCCGACGTCGTTTTCTCCCGTAGGGGGTCGCATGAGCGATCGCATTGAAACCATCGTCCCGGACGAACAGGACCGTCTGCCGGCACCACTGCCGGACGAATTGGCCGTGTTGCCGCTGCGTGACACGGTGCTCTTTCCGCAGGCGTTCATGCCGCTGGCTGTGGCGCGCGAAAGCAGCGTGCGTCTGATTGACGAGGCCGTTGCCTCGGGCCGGATGATTGCGGTGTTCGCGCAGCGGGACGCCGCCGAGGACGAGCCGCAGAAGGACGACCTGCACCCGGTAGGAACGGCCAGCCACATCCACAAGATGTTCAAGCTGCCGGACGGCAGCCTGCGCATCATCGTGCAGGGTGTGGCGCGCGTGCGCATCGAAGAACTGGTGGAGACGCGGCCCTACCTGAAGGCGCGGGTCACGGAACTGCCGGAAGTGCTCGGGGAGAAGGACCGTCTCGAGATCGACGCGCTGCAGCGCAACATCAAGACGAACTTCCAGCAGATCGTCTCGTTGTCGCCACTGATGTCCGACGACCTGCAGACGCTGGCCATCAACATCACCGAGCCCGGGCGGCTGGCGGACTTCATTGCGTCGAGCCTCGGGACCATCGGGACCGAGACCCGGCAGGAAGTGCTGGCCACGCACAACACCGACAAGCTGGCGG
>CAZZGM010000276.1:4398-4880 GCA_964653955.1 uncultured Bifidobacteriaceae bacterium
AGTCGCAGGTGCAGTCGGAGGTCGGCAAGAACCAGCGTGACTACTTCCTGCGCGAGCAGCTCAAGGCCATCCAGAAGGAGCTGGGCGAAGGCGACGATCAGACGCGCGAGATTGACGAGCTGCGCGAGAAGATTGAAGCGGCGGGTCTGCCCGAAGCCGTGCACAAGGAAGCCCTGCGCGAGCTCGATCGGCTGTCGAAGATGCCGCCGGCCGCCGCCGAGTTCACGGTCGCGCGTACGTATCTCGACTGGATCGTGGCGCTGCCGTGGTCGAAGCGTACCGACGAGGTCATCGACCTCGTGCGCACCAAGACGGTGCTCGACGCCGAACATTCCGGTCTCGACAAGATCAAGGACCGCATCCTCGAATACCTGGCGGTACGCAAGCTGAACCCAGACCTGAAGGGGCCCATCCTGTGCTTCGTCGGGCCTCCTGGCGTCGGCAAGACGTCGCTCGCGCGCGGCATCGCGCAGGCGCTCGGC
>CAZZGM010000277.1:0-4876 GCA_964653955.1 uncultured Bifidobacteriaceae bacterium
GATCGGTGCTGTAGCGCCGTGTCCGGATGCCCGTCCCACCCGGTGCCTGGCCGAGCACATAGGTCCCGAGCCCCCGGCCCTGCGCAGCCGTGTCCGACGCCCGCGCGGTCAACACCAGCGCCAGCCAGTCGCTGATCCCCTCACCCGGCTGCTGTCGATTGGCCAGGCAGTTGACGTTGCTCGGCCCGCCCACCAGACGATTCGACACGCCGTGCCCGTACTCATGGACGATGATGCCGGCGTCGAGCCCGCCGTCGCGCACGGGCGAGGTGTAGGTCCATCCGTACAACTGCATGCGCGGCGCTTCGCCGTCGGGTGGCGTGTAGAAGTTGGCGTTGTTGCGATTGAGGTGATCGGGGTCGCGCGCCAGGCTGTCCTGTGCTTCGGCGCGCAATGCGTCGCCGCTCAATCCTCCGCGGCCGTAGTTGTTTTCCTGGAAGTTGCCGGCGGCTTCGTCGAAGCCGTAGCGATGCTGAATGTCGTGCACCAGGTTGGCCCAGTAGAACACGTTGGCCACCGACGCCGCCTGGTACGCCTGCGGTGCCTGCGCGAGGGCAATGGGAAACGAACAATCGAGTGACGGCCCGCAGTCGGGCGCGCTGCCCGGGTCGGGCAGGTTGTCGTTGTCGACGTCGGCATAGGCGTACACGTTGTTGCCGCGCGTGATGGTGTATTCCGCCCCGGCCGCGCCGTTGGTGTCGTGCCAGCCGAAGGGTGACGCCACGTTGTGCGCGGGGTTCACCACCAGGCTGCGCGCGTCGGCCGGCGGCGCGGGTGCCATGTGAATGGGGCTCTCGACGGGCATCGGATACACGTGATACTGGTCTGCCGCCACCCAGTCGACGCGCGTCCACACCAGGCCCGACTCGGCGTCCACCGTGTAGTCGAAGGCATGTCCGCGGCCGGGGGTGTGGACCTGGAAGTTCCACGACAACCGCGCCGCGCCCCGGCTGACCGGCACGATGACCAGCTCGGCCCGAACGGGTTCTTCCGACAGGCCGTCGGCCTCGAGCACCGTGGTCCGGCGCGCACTGTCGAACGAGTGTGAGACGACAGGACGCACGTTCGTCAGGCCATGCAGGCCCGCCACATACCCCACCGCCGCGTCCGCTCCCAGTGCCGGCCGTGTCGCCCGCACCGCTTCGGCCAGGTGTGGCACGAACCGGTTGTTGACGCTCAGCACGCGCCCGTCGCCGGCGACGTTGACGTGCAGCTGCGCGTTGTACACGGGGATGGCGCCCAGCCGCTGGCGGTAGTAGATGTGCATGACGCCGGAGTTGGCGGAGTGCACGCGGTCGGTGATTTCGAGGTCCGCGATGTCCGCGGGCACCAGTCCGAGCAGGGTGACGTTGGCAGTGATGAAGTCCACCGCAATCACTTCGGCATCGCGGCTGTCGGGCTCCGTCAGATAGCCGCCCATGTTCCACAACGAACGCGTGGCGCCGGTCAGTTCGTCCATCTGCGCCCGGAGGTCGGGCAGACGCCGCCGCCAGTCGTCCAATGCCGCCAACTGCGCCGGCGATGGCTCGGTGGGCGTCCGGGGCCGGAACGCCGGCCGTGCATCGAGGGCAGCGGGTGCTGTCAGACGCACGGGTGGCGTGGCGGGTGCCTGGGCCGGCAGTCCGATGGCATGTACGAGCAGCATGGCCGCCACGACCACGCCTGCCTGAAACATCACGCGTCGCACACGAGGAAGCATAGGAATTGACGTCAGTCGCGCAGCCGCCCTGGCAGCCGTAGCAGGAACCGCACGGCCAATCCGGCCGCCACGATGGGCGACGCCAGCCGCGCCAGCCAGGAACCGTGTTTCCAGTAATAACGAAGGGCGCTCAGATGAAAGGCCCGCAGCGAGCGGACCGGGGCATGGCGGCTGGCGCGCGCCGTGGAGTGCACCACCGGACCGGCCGGCACGTACGCCGTGGTCCACCCGAAGTCTGCCAGACGGCGACAAAAGTCTGCGTCTTCCCAGTACAGGAAGAACCCTTCGTCGAAGCCGCCGACGGCCGCAAACGCGTCGCGGCGGACCAGCATGCAGGCGCCGCTCACCCAGTCCACGCGTGTGGCACCCGCGGCCGGTTCGGCCAGATTGCGCCGTGTCAGGGGGTTTTCGGGGAAAATTCGCGACAGCCAGGAGGTGCGGCCGCCAAACGCGGTGGTGAAGTTCGGAAACCGCCGGGCCGATGCCTGCAACCGGCCATCGGCCTCGTAGACGAGCGCGCCTGCCACACCTACTGCCGGATTTCCGTCGAGCACGGCCTGCAGTTGTGCCATGAGCGGGCCACTCATTTCGCAGTCGGGATTGAGGAGCAGCAGCGACCCGGGACCGGCATGCCGCGCGCCTTCGTTGACGCCGGCGGCAAACCCGGGATTCGACTGGCGCGGCACATAGGTCACGCGCGGAAACCGCGCGACCAGGGCACGGCCGCGCGCCTCGTCGGCGCCGTGGTCCACCAGCACCACCGGCGCCTCGGGCTCGTACCGCGCCACCGAGTCCAGGCACCGCTCCAGTTCGTCGTAGGCGCGATAGCCGACGATGAGGATGGTGGTGGCGGTCATGCAGGAAGGCGCGCGAGGTATCGCCGGAGCGCGTCTTCCCAGGCAGGCATGGTCACGCCCGCCGCGGCGAGCTTCCGGTTCGAAAGTGCCGCATATTGCGGGCGCGCGGCGGCCATCGTGACGTCGGCCACCGATACGGACACCAGCGGTGCGCCGGCCAGACCGAGCTGCGAGGCAATCTCGCGCCCGACCTCCAGCCACGTGGCCGTGCCCGTGTTCACGCAGTGGTACACGCCGACGGGTGCACTGCCGTTCACCAGCGTCCAGCTTGCGTCAACCACGTCGTCCACGAAGCTGGGCGAGACGGTGCGGTCGTGAAAAAGGCGTACCTCGCGGCCGGCCCTCAGTCCGTCGACGATCCGATCGATGGTGCTGCGACGGCGCGGGCCGCCAAACAGGCTCTCGACGCGCAGCACGTAGTGACGCGGGCAGTCACGCGCCAGCCACTCGCCCATCAGCTTCGACTGACCGTACACGCTCTGCGGATCCGGCTCATCGTCTTCGGTCCACTCGCGCGGCTCGCGGCCGGCAAACACGAAGTCGGTGCTGTAGTGCACGAACGTCGCGCCGTGCGCGGCGGCGGCGCGGGCCAGGATGCCGGCGGCCAGGCCGTTGACGGCCAGGGCGGCCACGGCCTGCTGCTGGGCACCGTCGACGTCGGTAAACGCCGCACCGTTCAGCACCACCTCCGGCTGCACGTCGGCGAACGCACGCGACACCGCCTCGTGCGAGGTGACGTCGAGCTCCGTGCGCGTGAAGGCACGGACGCGAGCCACGTCGGAAAGACGGGCCACGAGCGCCTGCCCGAGCTGGCCGTCGGCGCCGGTAATGAGTACGGTCATCATGGAATTCCTGGTACGGCTCACGGACGGAAAGAGCACACCGCCTCGATGACGCGCGACTGATCCTCATCCGACAACTGAAAGAACAGCGGCAGCCGCACGAGGCGATCGCTCACGTCTTCGGTGACGGGACACTGCCCGACGCGGCCGCCAAATCGCCGCCCCATGTCCGACAGGTGCAGCGGCAGGTAGTGGAACACCGCCAGAATCAGGTGTTCCCTGAGATGCGCCAGAAACCGCGTCCGCGCCTCGAGTGACGGCATCAGCAGATGGAAGATGTGCGCCGGATGTTCGCAGTGCGCGGGAACGATCGGCATCCGGACACCGTGCGCGGCCGCCCAGCCGGCCAGTTCCTAGCGATGCCAGATGTGCTGCCGGCGCTGCTGGATACGATCGTGCGACTCGAGCTGTGCCAGCAGGTACGCCGCCAGGATGTCGGACGGCAGGTAGCTGGAGCCGACGTCGCACCACGTGTACTTGTCCACCTGTCCGCGGAAGAACCGCGTGCGGTTGGTGCCCTTCTCACGGATGATCTCGGCCCGATCGGCATAGCCGAGGTCGTTGATCATCAGCGCGCCGCCTTCGCCGCACGACAGGTTCTTGGTGTCGTGGAAGCTGAGCGTCGCCATCTCGCCGAAGGTGCCCAGGGCCCGGCCGCGGTAGGTGCCGAACAGGCCGTGGGCGTTGTCTTCGACGACGGCCAGGCCGTGCCGGCCGGCCACGGGCATGATGGCGTCCATTTCGCAGCCGACGCCGGCATAGTGCACCAGCAGCACGGCGCGTGTCCGGGGCGTGACCGCCGCTTCGAGCAGCCGCTCATCCAGGTTGAGCGTATCGGGACGCACGTCCACGAACACGGGCGTGGCGCCGCGCAGCACCACGGCGTTGACCGTGGACACGAACGTGAAGGGCGGAACGATGACCTCGTCACCTGGACCGAGGTTCAACAGCAGCGCGGCCATTTCCAGCGCGTGCGTGCACGACGTGGTGAGCAGGGCCCTGGGCGAACCGGTCAGGCGTTCGAGCCACTGATGGCAGGCGCGTGTATAGGGGCCGTCGCCGTGGAGCGGTCCGTCGGCAATGACACGTGACACGTACTCCGCTTCGCGCCCGGTGACCGCCGCCCGGTTGAAGGGAACGGGTGAAAGGCCGGTGGTCAACGGCTGCGCTCCTTCACGGCGCCGCGCGTTTCGCGATCGAGTTCGCGGCGCCGAATCGAGTCGCGCTTGTCGTGCGCCTGTTTGCCCTTCGCCAGCGCGATTGCCACCTTGACGCGGCCGCGCTTGAAGTACATCCGCGTCGGCACGAGCGTGAGGCCCTTCTCCACCGTCTTGCCAATCAGCTTGCGGATTTCCTGGCGATGCAGCAGCAGCCGCCGCTTGCGCTTCGGATCGTGATCCACATAGCCACGGTGCGAATACGGGTTGATGTGCACGTTGTAGAGCCACACCTCGCCGCCCTCAACGCGCGCGTAGGCG
>CAZZGM010000278.1:0-4875 GCA_964653955.1 uncultured Bifidobacteriaceae bacterium
GCCATCGATGTTCACCTTGCCTGAAGTGGGACGATCACCATGGAACCATCATCAGCCGACAGATCACGTAAAGCAGTAGTGCTGCCTCCAGGTGGAGGCCGGGCGTACCCGATGGGCCGGATCGCCGCCGTGTTCAAGGCCGATGGCGCGGAAAGCGATAGCCGCTATTCGATCTCCGAGTGGTGGCTCGAACCGCACACGCAAGGTCCCGGTGCGCACTCTCACCCCGAAGACGACGTCTTTTACGTGATCGAAGGCACCATGAGCGTTCTGGTCGACGCCGAGTGGGTCGATGCTCAGCAAGGTGCCTTCGTCCTCGTTCCTGGCGGTACCACTCACGACTTCGAGAACCGCGGCGACGTGCGGGCCGGTGTGCTCAACTTCTCGGTGCCTGGTGGGTTCGAACCGCACATGCCGGGCATCGTCGAATGGTTCGAAAAGCATCCCCCCGGTCATGCGGGCGGCTGACGGTACGATCCGCATCGCCCTTGCGAACCTTCGCGTGCCGGCCAGTCGTGAGGAGTCCGTTTCGCTGGCGACCGCTGCCGTTGCCGACGCTGGCCGGGAAGGCGCGATGGTGTTGTGCTTTCCTGAGTGTTTCGTGCCCGGATACCGCTGGCCTGGTGTGGTGGCGCCGGCGCCGGATCCCGTATTTCTCGAGCGGGCCTGGGCGGCTGTAGCGGATGCCGCCAGGTCCGCCGGTATTACGGTCATTCTCGGAACGGAACGCGTGACGGACCGCGGGCTCCAGATTACGGCATGCGTGATTGGCCCGGACGGCATCGTTATCGGGTGGCAGGACAAAGGGCAGCTCGATCCGTCGGAAGAGGACATCTATCCCGCACAGGCCACCGAACGCCGCGTCTTCACCGTCGGACCGCTGACTTTTGGTGTGGTGATCTGCCACGAAGGGTGGCGCTATCCAGAAACCGTGCGCTGGGCCGTACGGCGCGGGGCGCAGGTGGTGTTTCACCCTCACGCGCACGTGGCCGAACCTGGCGGCTATCGCCCGGCCACGTTTGCCGACCCTGCCAACACCTTCCACGAAAAGGCGATGTTGTGCCGCGCGGCGGAGAACACGTGCTGGTTTGCGTCCGTCAACTGCGCCAGCGACGGCTCCGGCACGACGTCGGCCATCGTGCGTCCGGATGGCACGCTTCTGTGTCACCAACCGTACGGCCGGGAAGGTCTGCTCGTCGCTGACGTGGATCTTGCCGAGGCGACCGGACTGCTGGCGGCTCGGTGCCGGACGTCACCGTTGTAGGGCGGCGCGATGTTGCTTCGCTCGGGCCGACAGAAACGTTCCGATGTTCGTCACGGAGGTCATGAACGCATCGTGAGCAAAACCCGCTATGTGGCGCTCCTGCGCGGTATCAACGTCGGCGGCAACAACATCATCAGGATGGTGGACCTCAGGCGCTGCTTCGAGGACATGGGCTTCACCGGTGTCGTCACCTACATCCAGAGCGGCAACGTGGCGTTCAGTGCCGGACGAGGGAGCGCGAAGGGCGTTGCGGAGAAAATCGAGCGTGTCCTGAGCAGCACGTTCGACTACCAGTCGAAAGTGGCGGTGCTGTCGGCGGGCCAGCTGGAGCGCGTCGTGTCGGAGGTGCCCGCCGGGTTTGGTGAGGATGGCAGCCAATATCGGTACGACGTACTGTTCGTCAGGGCGCCGATGACGGCGCAGGCGGCTCTCGAACAGATCCCGGTGGAGGAGGGTGTCGACCAGGCGCACGCCGGTACTCACGCCGTGTATTTCCGGCGATTGATCAGCCGTGCGTCCGAAAGCCAGTTGGACAAACTGGCGCGGCGCCCCGTCTCGCAGCACCTGACCGCGCGCAACTGGAACACGACCACGAAGCTGCTGGCACTGGCCAGGATAGCGTGATGCGCTCCGGCGACTGGACACCTGCATCGCGCGCAGCGTGATGTTCTGCTATCGACGGACGACATGGTCTTCGAGCCAGGTCGTCACTCGGCCCTGGACAGTTGCCCGGCGGCCAGGGTCAGCATCAGCTCTTCCTGCTCGTCGACAGTCGCGTCGATCTCGAATCCGTTCAAGTCGAGGAACACCGCCATTGCCGCGTGGGCAATCCGTTTGTTGCCGTCGACGAAGGGATGATTCATGGCGAGGCTGAAGGCGAAGGCACAGGCCTTCTCGAAAACGGAGGGGTACAGATCGATGCCGCCGAAGGTCGCTCGGGGCTGGGCGAGGGCGGACTCCAAGTCCTCCGAGATCGCGGATGCCGCTGGCACCGCCGGTGGCTTCTACAACGGAACGGTGCAGCGCCACGACTTCACCGAGTGTGAGATAGCGCATCGTCCTACGCCAGACGTCGATACAACTCCATGTTTCTGGCAAGGACACGCTTTGCGGCAACCTGGAATGCGGCGTCAGGAGCGGCCAGCAGGTCGGTCACTGCAGCTCGGGCCAGTTCCTCGGCCGGTACGCCAAGCCGCCTGGCCTCGGCTTCGAGCTGAGCGGCCGGCCCCGATGGTAATTCGATGGTGACCTTCATGGTTCTACTGTATTACGCGACCAGATGTTCAACAAGGTGAGACTATAGGGTGGATGCGAGTCCTTGCGTGTGCCCGTCGCCAGTGTGATGATGAGCCGCGAGGGGGGAGGCTGACATGGACGACCACGAGCCGCATGTGAGTAAGAAACCGTCGGACGCCGGGCTGAACCTGTTGTGGCCAGGTCTCGCACAGGTAGAGCAGGGACGAACCCTGACGGGGATGTACTTCGCCATTGAAGCGGTGCTGGTCGGCGCCGTGTTCCTGTGGGTTCCCGAGGCCAGGCTGGCAACGGGGTTGGCCGGCGCGGTACTCGTGGCATGGTCGATGGCCGACGCCCACGCGTTCGAGCGGCGCCACCGCGTTACGGTGCGCTGAGCGGATGCACGAGTACACGGCACACGTCACCTGGACCCGCGGCCGTCAGCCGTTTCTCGATTCCCGCTACAGCCGCGCGCACACCATCGACTTCGACGGCGGCGTGCAACTCCGCGGCTCATCGTCTCCGTTCGTCGTCAAGGCGCCGCTTTCGGATCCAAACGCCGTCGATCCCGAGGAGATGTTCGTGGCCTCGCTGTCCAGTTGCCACATGCTGTGGTTCCTGTCGATGGCCGCCGAGCGGCAGTGGATCGTGGACAGCTACTCGGACCACGCGATTGGCGTCATGGGCAGGGACGCGGCGGGACGGACGGTCATGTCGGCCGTGACGCTGCGCCCGGATGTCCGCTTCGGCGGCGAACGCGTCCCTGAGCAGTCGGACGTGACAGACGTGCATCACCTGGCTCACGAGGCGTGTTTCATCGCGAACTCGGTGCGGACAGAGGTGCGGTGCGAGCCGGTGTTCGTATAGTCGCGGCGGGTGTTCACCCATGGATACATCGATGCTGTCCGGCGACCTGAGATACCCGATTGGCAGGATGCCCTCCCTCGACGTGCCGGTAGACGCACATCAGCACGAGGAGCGGATCCGGACGATTGAGACACTGCCACAGATGCTTCGCGACAGTGTCGCAGGGTTTTCTGCCGAGCAGTGGCACACGCCTTACCGGCCCGGAGGGTGGACCGTCCGGCAACTGGTCCACCACGTGGCGGACAGCCACATGAACGCCTGCGTTCGCTTCAAGCTGGCGCTCACCGAAGACGAACCCACCATCAAGCCGTACGAAGAGGCGGCGTGGGCCGAACTGCCGGACGTCTACGCGGCGGCGCCCGAGGTATCGCTGGCACTGCTGGACGCCCTGCACACGCGCTGGGGACTGCTGCTGCGCGGCATGACGGAGACGGACTACGCCCGCACGCTCCACCATCCCGACCACGGCCGGACGTTCACGCTCGAGCAGATGCTGGCGCTGTATGCCTGGCACTCCGCTCATCACCTGGCGCACATCACGGCGCTGGCCGAGCGAAGCGGATGGCGGTGAAAGGGACCCCGAAGGTCATGAAGGTCATGACCTGACCCCATCTGCTCCGTCTGCGGCGAACTCGAGGCGCTGCTCCGGATGCGAGCACAGCGCCCGCACGCCCGCCGCCGAGAACGCCAGGCGCCACGTCTGGCGGTCCACCGGCTCGCGCGATTTGAACGCACGACAGCTGAGCACCGCCAGGTTGGCGCCCTTCCCCGGGTCGCGCACCGATTCGTAGCGCAGCACCTCGACGCCCGCCTCGCGTGCCTGTTCGGCCAGGCGCTGGCAGTGTTCGTAGGTGCTCCGGTGAGTCCAGCGCGCGCGGTCGCGATTGAGCGGCGGGGCCATCAGATCCAGGGCGGCCGATGTTCTCAGGTCCACCGCGAACGCCGTGAACTCGCCGGCGTTGGCGGGCCATGGCGTCCCGGGCGATTCCGCGAAAAAACGCAAGCGGTGCCAGGCGGTTTCCGCAATGGCCGTGGCCGGCGTGCGCGATCCGTAGAACACGCCAGGGGTAAAACCGGCTCGGCGGAAGCGGGAACCACTGGGATACGGCGCCCCGTACCGGAATGGCGTGGCCAGCAGATAGTGCAGGTGGCGGCATGCTGCCGGTACCTGGGGTTTGTGCCGTTCGATGAGGGCCTCGAGGCGTTCCTGCTCCGCCAGCGTGTCCACCAGCTTCATGGTGGACACCTGATGCTGCGCCTCGACCACGCGCCAGCAGCGGCCCGAGAGGCGGCGGCGTTCAGACGACAGCGCGCCGGCTGTCCAGATAGGCGACGACATCCACCAGCCCCGTCACGCGCTGGATGAGCACCAGCGGCACACCGCCAAGCACCAGGTTTTCGCTCCGCATCCACGCCCGCGCCGCCTCATCGTCTCCACCAACCATGGCGTCCAGCGAGCGATAGAGCCGCACGAACAGCATGGCCAGCTCGAACGGTTTGTCGTCCGG
>CAZZGM010000279.1:0-4873 GCA_964653955.1 uncultured Bifidobacteriaceae bacterium
GAACGCCGGCCTGTCACGCCGGAGGCCGCGGGTTCGAGTCCCGTCCACCCCGCCACTCATTCGCGCTCCGCGCTCATTCGAGCGGGGCGTCCGGTCTCTAGTTCAGACCGCGAAGCCCTCCGGTCTTCGCAAATCGGTTCGAGTCCCGTCCACCCCGCCAACCTTCGCTCACGCTTGCCAACGTTTGCGTGAGCTACGGCTGGCAAGCCATGCGAAGGTTGTCCTCCGAAGCTGCGAGCGTTCAGCGAAGGAGGGCCCCCACCAACTACGGAAATCGTCACAGTTCAGACCGCGAAGCCTTTCGGCCTTCGCAAGTCACGGCAATCATCGCAGTTCATCGGCAGGCGCGGGCGCGCGACTGCAGCAGCTCGCGCTCGCGTGCGTTTCCGGCCAGCGCCGCGGCCCGTTCGAACTCACGCCGCGCCTCGTCCGCGCGGCCCAGCTTCAGCAGCAGATCACCGCGGACGCTCGGCAGCAGGTGATAAGCGCCGAGCGCCGGCTCGTCCACGAGCGCATCGACCAGCTCGAGACCCTGGGCCGGCCCGAACGCCATGGCCACCGCCACGGCGCGATTCAGTTCGACGATGGGTGACCCGGTCAACTCGACGAGTGCGTCGTAGAGCGCCACGATGCGCGCCCAGTCCGTCTCGTCGCCGGTCGGCGCCCGCGCATGGCAGGCGACAATGGCAGCCTGAATCGTGTAGGGGCCGAGCGGCCGCGACAGGCGTTCGGCCCGCGACAGCGCCGCCAGGCCTCTCCGAATCAGCAGGTGATCCCATCGCGCGCGGTTCTGCTCGAGCAGCAGGATGGGTTCGCCGGACGCGGTCACACGGGCGCGCGCGCGTGACGCGTGCAGCTCCATCAGCGCGACGAGACCGTGGACCTCCGCTTCGTTCGGCACCAGCTCCGCCAGCATCCTTCCCAGCCGCACGGCATCGTCGCAGAGCGCCGTGCGCATCCACGCCTCGCCACGCGTGGCCGCGTAGCCCTCGTTGAAGATGAGATAGATGACCTCCAGGACCGACGGCAGGCGATCGGACAGCTCCTGGCCTCGCGGCACTTCGAACGGCGCCCGCGCGGCCGCCAGCGTACGTTTGGCGCGGACGATGCGCTGGGCAATGGTTGGTTCCGGTACCAGAAACGCCCGCGCGATTTCTTCGGTGGTGAGACCGCCGAGCAGGCGCAGCGTCAGTGCCACGCGCGCGTCGGTGGAGAGTACCGGGTGGCAGGCAATCAGGATCAGCCGCAGGACGTCGTCTCCAACGTCCTCGTCGAGCGCGGATTCGATGTCCGGAGGTGGTGAATGGGCGGCGCCGGACACTTCGCGTTCGAGGGCGTCGTGCTTACGCTCCATCAACTGCCGGCGGCGCAGCTGGTCGATGGCCCGGTTCTTTGCCGCGGCCATCAACCATGCGCCCGGGTTGTCCGGAATACCTGTCGCCGGCCAGCGCTCGAGCGCGATGACGAGTGCATCCTGGGCGAGATCTTCGGCGAGGCCGACATCACGCACCACGCGCACGAGGCCGCCGATCAACCGCGCGGACTCAATCCGCCAGACGGCGTCGATGGCCGCGTGCGTGATGGCTGCGGTCATGGCTGCTCAGGAACATGGCTGCGCCACGACGCTCATGACTGCTGCTGCCGCTCGAGCTCCCGGCGCAGGCGTTCCTCCTGTTCGCGCAGTTCCGGCGTAAAGGCCTCGCCGAAGTCCTCGGCCTCGTAGAACGGCCGGATTTCGAGATCCGACTCCTCGCCGGGCATCGGATCGGGGCAGCGGCGCGCCCACTCGAGCGCTTCTTCCATCGACTTCACCTGCCAGATCCAGTAGCCGGCCACGAGCTCCTTCGTTTCGGCGAATGGGCCATCGATGACCGTCTTCCTGCCACCGGAAAAGCGCACCCGTTTGCCGGCGCTGCTGGGCTTGAGGCCATCGCCCGCGAGCATGATGCCGGCCTTCACCAGCTCCTCGTTGTACTGGCCCATGGCGGCAAACAGTTCTTCGCTCGGGAGTTCGCCGGCTTCGGAGTTCTTCGTCGCCTTGACAATCACCATGACTCGCATCGTTTCATTCTCCCTTCGGGCAGGCTGGTTGAAACCGTATGTTCCCACCGCCTGCCCTCATCGAGACGACGAACGAGCCGGGAGCCGATCGACATGTCTCGTCAAAAAAACATGTCACTCCCGGCGTCCGGGGGTCAGCAGGTCGGAGGTTTCCCAGCTGCACAGGCGATATTCGTTATCTTCCAGCGAGAAGAACACGGTCAGCAGCACGCTCCGGCCGTCGGCGGTTTCGTATCCGCCCCACGTGGCATGCATGCCGCCATCGTCCTGCGGCGTCAGCACGGCATCAGCAATGTCGGGCACCGGTGACGGTGCTTCCGTGGCGGGGCATCCCGCACCGATGAGGTCCCAGCGATACTGCGGTGCCGGCGGAGGATCGGGATCGGCCGGTGGATCGGGCGGCGGCGCCGTGGGAGGGGGTGGTTCCTCGGGAACGGGCGTGGGAGCGGTCGGGCTCTGCGTACAGGCAACGGCAAGCATGGCAAGCACCGGAATGATGAGCAATCGCATGACAATGTCCTTTCAGTGGTCGTTGCCGGAACGGCTTCATGAGCTGTGCCAGGCACACAAGGCACGGATGGCGGCCGCGCCACCCATGCTGGGTAACGCGTCACCCACTCTGGGCGGGCCGGGCGCCGTGTTTCGCCCGCGGATCGCCGTCCCGGCGTGCCATTCCGCCGGCCGGTCATGGCACACTATGTAATTCATGCCTTTCTCCGCACTCGTCGGCCACCGGCGCCTGACGAGCCTGCTGGCACGTGCCATCGAACGCCACACGCTGCCGCCAACCCTGCTGTTTGCCGGGCCCTCCGGCGTGGGCAAGTGGCTGACGGCCATGGCCACCGCCCAGGCAGTGAACTGCCTGGAGCCGGTGCGCGGCCAGGATGCCGAAGCACCCGCCGTGGATGCGTGCGGCACGTGCCGTGCCTGCGAGCGCATTGCGCGGCGGTCGCACGTCGACGTCATCGTGGTGGAGCCGGACGAAAAAGCCTCGATCAAGGTGGACGTCGTTCGCGACGTGCTGTCGCGCACGTCCTATCGTCCGTTCGAAGGCAAACGCCGCGTGGTGCTGATTCGCGACGCGCACGCGCTGGAAACCGGATCGCAGAACGCACTGCTGAAGTCGCTGGAAGAACCGCCGGCCGCCACCATGTTCATCCTGGTGACCGACGTGCCCGGCGCGCTGCTGCCGACCGTGCGTTCGCGGTGCATGGCCATCCGGTTCGGACGGCTGACGAGCGATGAGGTGGCCGAGGTACTCGTGCGCGATCACGACGTGGCCACTGAGGACGCCCGCGCGCTGGCGGCGCTGGCGGATGGCAGCATCGGCCAGGCGCTTGCGCTGGACGATGCCGAGGTATCCGCGCTGCGCGACTCGGCGCTGCTGCTGCTGCAACAGACCGCTACGCGGACCGACGTGCAGGCCAGGTTTCAGGCGGCGGCCATCGTCACCGGTGCCGGCGGCGCCAAGAAGGAGCGCCCGCGCGAAGACGTCTCGGTCATCCTGCGTCTGACCTCGTCCATGCTCCGCGATATCGAAGCCCTCAACAGCGGTGCGGGGGCCCAGGTGCTGGCCAACCCGGTGCTGGCCGGGGATCTCGAAACGCTGGCGCGAAGTTTTTATGGCGAGCGTGCGCGCGACGCGTTTGGCGCGGTCGAACGCGCGCGTCACGCCCTGGACCGCAACGCCGGTACCAAGGTCGTGGCCGAGTGGCTGGCCATGCAGATCTGAAACAGCGGCTGCGGACTGAGGGATACTTGGAGGATGCGGCGCGTGCGTGTGGGCGTGACCGTGGGAGATCCCGCGGGCATCGGACCCGAAATCGTGGAGCAGGCCCGCCGGGATGCCCGCGTGCTCGAGGTCTGCGAGCCGGTGGTGTTCGGTCCGGCGTCGATGGACGGCATTCGCGCCGGCGAAGAAAGCGCGGCCGGTGGACGTGCTGCCTACGGCGCGCTGGTTGACGCGGTCGACGCCTGCCGGCGCGGCGACGTGGACGCCGTGGCCACGGCCCCACTCAGCAAACGCGCGTTTGCGTTGGCCGGGCTGCCGTGGAAAGGACACACCGACCTGCTGGCGCACCTGTGCGGCACCGAGCACGTCCGCATGCTCTTCTATGCCGACACCGCGCCGCCGCTGTGTGTGACGCTGGCGACAGTGCACGTGCCGCTGTCGTCCGTGGCGGGGCTGCTCACCGTATCCGGTGTGGCGCGCACCCTCACCATGACCGCCGAGTGGCTGCGGGGCCAGGGACATGCCCGGCCGCGCGTCGCGCTGGCCGGCCTCAATCCGCATGCCGGCGAAGGCGGGCTGATGGGTGAAGAAGACGAGACGATTTTGCGTCCGGCCGTGGCCGAGGCCCGCGCCGCCGGCGTGGACGCCAGCGGGCCCTGGCCTGGCGACACGGTGTTCCTGCGGGCCGCGCGGGGCGAGTTCGATGGCGTCGTGGCCTGTTACCACGACCAGGGGCTCATTCCGGTGAAGCTGCTCGCGTTCGGACAGTCCGTCAACGTCACCATCGGGCTACCCATCATCCGCACCTCGGTGGATCATGGCACCGCGTTCGACATTGCCGGCACGGGCACGGCCGATCACGGCAGCCTGGTGGCCGCCATCCGTCTGGCGGCGCGCCTGGCACACACGCGCGTGCAGGCCGCGTCAAGGACCTGAATGGCACGGCAGCAGGCAACCACCGACGAGACGCTCATCGCGGACAACCGCAAGGCGTTTCACGACTACCACATCCTCGAAACGTTCGAGGCCGGCATCGCGTTGCTGGGCACCGAAGTGAAGGGCATCCGCGAAGGCCGCGCC
>CAZZGM010000280.1:0-4871 GCA_964653955.1 uncultured Bifidobacteriaceae bacterium
CCGACTTCCGGCGCGCCTTCTTCGCCGGACTCCGCCAGCAGGATGACGTCGCGATCGAGCGCTGCGTTCTGACGCTTGAGCGTCAGCACGAGCATGAGGCCGGCCACGAGGTTGTCCTTGTCGTCCACCGTGCCGCGGCCATACACGTAGCCGCCATCACGTGTGGCGCCGAAGGGCGGGAACGTCCATTTCTCCGGGTCGACGGTCACCACGTCGGTATGGCCCATGACGAGGATGGGCCGCTTGCTGCCGTTGCCCGCGATGCGCGCCACGAGATTCGGGCGCTGCGGGTCCTTGGCAAACACCTGCACGGGAATGCCTTCCGCTTCGAGTACCTGTTTCAGATATTCGACGGCGCGGATTTCGTTGCCCGGCGGGCTGCTCGTGTCGAGCTGCACCAGGGCCTGGAAGTGCTTGAGGGTTTCGGCTTCGAATGCCGCATCCGGTTTCCACTGGGCATGCAGCCCGGGCGCCGCGGCAACGAGGACCACGAAGACGAGGGTCAGTCGGATACGCATGGCGCGAAGTATCACACAACGGGTGAAGCGCAACCATGCTCTTGACACTCCTGTTGCCAATCCACTACACATCGCGGCATCCCCCACGTCGTATCGCTTATTCGGAGGTCCCATGCCTGAAAGGTCGATGCTGTCGCGGCTCGTCTATTCCGCGCTGGCGGGAGCGTTTGCCACAGCCGGTTGTTCGAGTCCAGCGAACACGGCGGAGACGGACAGCGTGCCCGTCGTTGTCGATCCGGAAGCAGCCGTGGTCAGGACCTACGACGTGGTGGCGGAAGAAGGCGAGGTGCCCATCGGCCTCGTGACCGCCGGCCCCGTCTGTGGCGACCGTATCGTCGTGCCCGACCCGCGAAACGGCGTGGTGCATGTGTTCGGCCTGCAGGATGGCCGGCGTCTGCGTGCGATTGGCGCCCGCGGCACGCCCAACGGCCTGCGTGCGCCCGAGTCCGTGGCGGTGGCCTGCGACTCCGAGGATCTCTACGTTCTCGATGCGGGACAGGTGGTGCATTACAAGCTCGATTCCGGCGAGTTTGTCGACATCCGCCCGCGGCCGGATAACGTCGGGCTGGGCATCGGCGGCAGTGGTGTCGTGGAGGAGGGCGAGGTGGTGTTTCCGGCGCTGTGGCTGTCGCACAAGGGCGCCCTCAGTGAGAATGCCGAATCCGAATTGCTGCGTGGGGCTGCGCTCGGGTATGCGCAGAGTCTGTCCGGAGCACAGTCCGCGCGGTCCGTGCTGCCGCTGATGACGGAGAGTTGCCGCAACACCAGCAGCTGCATGCGGGTGATGCTCTCGCGGGTACCCGCACCGGCGTCCGGCTGGCTGGCCTGCCAGGGCGGGGGAGCCGAGGTGGGGATCTTCGGCGATGGCGGAAATCGTACGGCACGGATTGATGTCGCCTCGCCCGGCTTCATCAGTGACGGTACGAGTGCTGCGTCGGGTGGCCCTCCCACGGCAGGCATCCAGTGGCTGCAGCGCAACAGCACCGCCATGTGGTGCGCCGCCGTTGCCGACCACGCCGTGGTGGTGCATTCGACACTGGAGAAGGGCGACTGGGAACCGGGCATGGCCATGACGCCCGTGGCCATGATGAATGTCTACACCCTGTCCGGCACTCCGGTGGCACTGGATGTTCCCATCGCGGATGTACCAATTGCCAGCGATCAGCGGTCCATCTACGTGCCCGTATACGGTGACGCACGACGCCTTGGTGCGGCGCAGCGCATCCAGGTGCAGCAAATCGACATTGCCGGTGACGATGGCGTGCTGAGTCCGGTGTTCAGGAGATAAGCGGCCGTGTTCAGGGACCTGAGATACGCACTGCGCGGATGGCTGTCGCAGCCGCTGCTGGCTGGCGTGGCGTGCCTGTCGCTGGCCGTTGGTGCGGCCGGCGTGGGCGCGCTGTTCGCACTGGTCGAGTCCGTGTTTCTTCCGTCGTGGCCCGTACGCGAACCGGCGTCCCTCGTGAGGCTCACGCTCTCGCGGTCCGATATTCCCACCTCGTCGAGTGCCGTTTCGACGGCCATGTGGACCCGGCTGGAAGAGAGCGGCCTGCCGTTTCAGGGCATGACGGCGGTCGGCTCCGAACGGCTGGTGGTGGCCGGCGACGGCGATGCCCGCCTTGGCGACGTGTTGTATGTGACGGGTACGTTCTTCGAGGTGCTCGGCACTCAGGTGGCCATGGGGCGCCCGCTGACCGCAAATGACGATGGGGACGCGGATGCGGCGGTGGCGGTGATTGGGCACGCCTTCTGGCAGTCCGCGTTCGACGGCCGGCCGGATATCGTGGGCCAGACCGTGGCGGTGGAAGGCCGCACGCTGCAGGTGGTGGGCGTGGCGGACGCCGCGTTCTTCGGCATTGAGGTGGGGCGCCGCTTCGACGTGATGGTGCCGCTGGCCGCGAAGCCGCTGCTGAAAGGCGAGCAGAGCCGGCTGGGCAACGACCGCGTGTGGTGGCTGAGCGTCATCGGCCGGTTGTCGAACGGCGTCACACCGGCGGCGGCTGCCGCGCAGGTGAACGCGGCCATGGCGGGTCTCGAAGTCGAGATGGGCCCGGCGCCGCAGGCCACCGTGGTGTTCCACGCCGTGCCTGTCAACGAGTGGCCGTCGCTGATGCGCGACCAGTATGGCCGGCCATTGCTGTTGCTGCTGGGCGTGGCGTTGCTGGTGCTGCTGGTAACCGGCACCAACGCGGCGGCCGCGATGGTGGCGCGGTTCACCGATCGACTGCCGGAGTTTGCCGTGCGCTTCTCTCTGGGAGCGACGCGCTGGCAGGTGGTGCGCGGTCTGCTGGTCGGCACGACGGTGCTGGCCGCCGTTGGCGCCGTACTTGGCCTCGCCATCGGGCTCTGGCTGGCCTCGTCCACCGTTCCCTCGCTGCTGCATGCCACCGATCGCGGCATGGTGCCCTGGGTGCCCGTGACGGCGACGTGGCGGTTCCTGCTGGCGGGCGTGGTGCTGACCATGGCCAGCGGCCTGTGCATTGGCCTGTGGCCGGCGCTTCACGCATCGCGATCGGCGCGACTGGCCAACAACGTGGCGGGCGCTGTTTCGGCACGTCGCGGACGCGCGGTGGTGTGGATGGTGACCATGCAGGTGGCCACATCCGTCACGCTGGTGGCGGTGGCGGCGCTGCTGCTGCGGTCGTTCGTTGAACTCTCGCGCCAGCCGACGGCGGCGGCCCCGGAAGAGGTGCTGCTGGTGAACATCAGCGGCGAGTCGGCGGAAGGGCTCAGTGTGGCGCGCATCGAAGCACTCGTGTCGCGCATGCGGGAGGTGCCGGGTGTGCGCTCGGCCTCGGTGGCCACCTACACGCCGCTGAGCGGATTGATCCAGCTCGCGAAAATCGACGTCCGCGGGTTTGTGCCGCGTGACATGCGCGACATCAACGCGACGGTCAATCGCGTGGACCGCGGTTTCTTCGATGTCTTCGGTACGCCGCTGCTGAGCGGCCGCGTGTTCGACGAACGCGACGGCGCCGGCTCACCGCCCGTGGCCATCGTCAATCGGGCGTTTGCCGAGCATTACCTGAACGGGCGCGATCCGGTGGGCGAGTACATCAACGTGAACGGCGAACAGATGGAGGTGATTGGCCAGACCGCCACGGGCCGGTATCGAACACTTCGCGAGCCCGACATGCGCTACGTCTATCTGCCGGTGCGGCAGTCCCCGAGGAATCCGCAGTATTTCCGATTCGCGGTGCGCGCCGATTCGCCGGAACGCGTCAAGGCATCCGTCCTGCGATCGCTGCGAAGCGAGTTGCCCGGCGTTATCGTGCAGTTCAGGACGATGGACGAAGAGATTGGTGCCACGATTGGGCAGGAGCGCCTGCTGGCGCGGCTGGCCACTGTATATGGAGGACTGGCGCTGTTGATGGCCGCCACCGGCATCTACGGCACGCATTCCTATCTGGTGACGCGCCGGCGCAGGGAGATTGGCATTCGTCTGGCGCTGGGCGCGAGCCAGCCGGATATTCAGCGGCTGGTGCTGAGCAGTGCCTTCCGGGTGCTGGGAGCGGGTGCCGCCATCGGAATTCTGGCCACGCTGGCACTGGGGCGTGTGCTGGAGTCGCAACTGTTCGGAATTGGCAGCAGAGACCCGGTAACGCTGCTCGCGGCCCTCGCACTGTTTGGTGCGTGCGGCGTGCTGGCCAGCCTGCTGCCGGCGCGGCGCGCGGCAAGGCTGGACCCGGTGCGCGAACTGCGTGCCGAATAGGCCAGGGCTCGCACCGCTATCCCTCCTTACGCAGCGGTCGCGTCTGTCGCGCTTCGGAGTTGCTCACTCCATCCCGAACGGCAGCAGCGGCATATCGTCCGGTGCGTTCACTTCAGGCGTTGGCGAGTCGCTCAGGTTGTGAACACTGGCGCCCAGCAGACGCACGGGGCGCTGACCGGCGTCGGTGCGGGACAGCAGGTCGAGCGCGCGTGATGCCAAATCGTCGGCGTCCTGTGTCGGGCGGCGCGTGCTGTGGCTGCGCGTGATGGTGGTGAAGTCGTTGTAGCGCACCTTGATGGTGACGGTGCGCGCGTACAGGTGACGACGCACCAGCCAGGCAGCGGCGTCGCGCGCCATCTCGTCGATCTCGCGCCGGATGTCGGTCAGTGACGTCAGGTCCTCCGCATACGTGCACTCCGAACCAGAGGATTTCGACGGGCGGTTGGGTTCCACCGGACGCTCGTCGCGGCCGTGTGCGAGTTCGACGAGCCACTCGGCAAGGCTTCCCACCGCGTCCCGCAACTCCGTGACCGGCCGTTCGCGAACGTCGGACACACGCAGGAAACCGCGCTCGTGCAGGCGTACCGCGGTCTTCGGACCGACGCCCCAGAGTGCCTCCACCGGCAGGTCCTTCAGGAAGC
>CAZZGM010000281.1:0-365 GCA_964653955.1 uncultured Bifidobacteriaceae bacterium
ATAAGACCTCAGTGTATCGCTACGTCAGCAGCACCCAGCGATCGCCCTCACAGCGGACCAGGCCGTCGTGTTCCAGCTTCACCAGATGGGCCAGCACGCTCTCCTGCGCCAGCGGCAGCAGCCCGGCGGCAAGGCCCGGATAGATGCGCGCGGTCATGGCCTCCACGGTATCTACGCGCGCCTCCAGCGCCGACAGCACCTGCGTTTCGCGGTGATGACGATGGGCAAGGTATTGATCGATGAGGGCGACGGGATGGTCGATGACCGGTCCGTGAGCGGGCCACACGCGGACGGGGTTCAGCGCCCGCACGCGCTTCAGTGACTGCAGATAGGCGGTCAGGTTGCCGCCATTGCGCGCCGGAATG
>CAZZGM010000281.1:375-4870 GCA_964653955.1 uncultured Bifidobacteriaceae bacterium
ACACCGTAGCGTCTTGGTTGTGGGTGGCTTTTCTTGCCGATGAAGGGCTGACGCTGCCATAAAGTGCTTTTGCTTTATCGGATAATAGATAAAGAATGGTCTCGGCCATTTCTTCTGGTGGTGAAAATACGCGCGGTGACGGCGTCCGCCGTATCCACACCCGCTTCCAGCGCCGACAGCACCTGCGTTTCCCGATGATGGCGATGGGCCAGGTATTGATCGATAAGGGCCACGGGACTGTCGATGACCGGCCCGTGCGCGGGCCAGACGCGGACAGGGTCCAGCGCACGGACCCGCTTCAGCGACTTCAGGTAAGCAGTCAGGTCGCCGCCGCTCCGCGCGGGAATGCCAACGGTGTTACCCAGTTGCAGCAGGTCGCCGCCAAACAACGTCTGCGACGCGGCATGCCACAGCACGATGTGGTCCGGCGCATGTCCGGGCGTGTGGATGGCTTGCAGCTCGCCCGCGCCCGTCTCGAATGTCTCATCGTCGCCAATCGATTGATACGCCACGCCCACGGCCGCATCTTTCGCCGGCCACGGCATCTTGAAAAACCGCGTGCCGGCCCAGCGCGCGGCAATGGCGGGCGCGCCCGAGGCGTGGTCCGAATGCGCATGCGTCACCACCACACGCGCCGGTCCATCCGGGACGGCGTGCGCCAGCGCGTCGAGCTGCGACGGCTCCCCCACGCCCGCGTCAATCAGCAGCGGCGGATTACCCGGCAGCAGATACGTCCAGTTGCCATCCCCCGTGTACGGCCCGGGGTTCGCGGCGTGAATGGCAACGGGCGTCAGCTCGCCGCGCGCCATCACGTCGCCACCGCCGGCGCCGCACGCGCCGGCGATCGCAGCGAGGCCACCGCCACCGTCACCGCCAGGAACATGATGGCCGCCGCCACCAGATAAGTGGCCGTCATGCCCACCGCATCGAACAGATAGCCGCCGCCCGCGGGACCCACCACGCGGCCGAGACTGGCGAGCGACGAGGCCAGTCCCAGCATGCCGCCCTGATCCTCCGGGGACGTCAGCTTCGACACCATGGCCGACAGCGACGGGCCATTGAACCCCATGCCCACCGCCAGCGTCCCCGACGCCAGCAGCAGCATCGGCATGCTCCACGCAAACGGCACCAGGCCAATGCCGACGCCAATGGTGGCCACCGCCACCGGAATGAGCCGGGGCTCGCCCACGCGCTTCACCACACGGCCCACCAGCACGCCCTGGACGATGGCGAGGGTGAGGCCGATGAAGGCGAACAGATAACCGATGGTGGCGACGGTAAACCCGAAGCGCCGCTCGCTGAACAGCGCAAACGTCGCCTCGAACCCCGAAAACGCCATCGTCACGATGAAGTACAGCAGCAGGAGCAGGATGAGGCGGCGATCCGCAAACGCACGGCGCAGCGCGGCCATGCGGCTGAGCGTCGGGCGCGCGGTGGCCATGGAGCGCGACTCCGGCAGCAGCATCCAGGCCGCCACCAGATTGCCGCCGCACAACGCCGAGGCAAACCACATCGGCGCGGCGGTGCCCAGGTGGCTCAGGATGCCGCCAATGGCCGGGCCGAAGATGAACCCCATCCCGAACGCAGCCCCCACCATGCCCATGCCCTTGGCGCGGTTTTCCGGCGTGGTGACGTCGGCAATATAGGCCTGCGCGGTGGGGATGTTGGCGCCGGCAATGCCGCCGAGAATGCGCCCGACAAACACCAGCACCAGCGAGTCGGCCAGCGCGAGCATGAGGTACGAGACGCACGAACCGGCCAGTCCCAGCAGGATGATGGGCCGGCGTCCGACACGGTCCGACAGGCGCCCCCACACCGGCGAAAACAGGAACTGCATCAGCGAAAAGCTGCTGCCGAGCAGACCGATGACAAACGCGTTGGCGCCGAACGACTCCGCGTAGAACGGCAGCAGGGGAATGATGATGCCGAAGCCGAGGAGGTCGATGAAGACGGTCAGGAAGATGACGGAGAGAGGGGACACAGGTGGAGCTCGTGATCTCGTGAGGTGGTGAACTGGTGATCGAATCTGGTGATCTAGTGATCTGGCGATGTGGTGATCGGGTGATGTGGCGCTCGGATCTGGAGAGCTGGCGATCGGCTGATCTTAGCTGGAGATCGGGCGTGTCGGCTATTGGAACGGTGCGAGGCGGGCGGCCAGGGCTTCGGCTTCCGTGCGGGTGGCGGGGTGGCGGAGGGCCGGGGCGAGGGCGGTGAGGGCTCGGGTGGGGTTACCGGTGGCGGCCCAGGCGCGGGCCGACTGGAGAGCGGTTTCGGCCTCGGCCTGCAACGCTTCGGCAATGGCGTGTTCCACGGACCGCAGGTGGGCCGCGGAGGCGTCCCCGCGCTGGCGCAGGTCCTCCAGTTCCTTGCGCCGGGCATCCGCTTCACTCACGTGACACATCACGGCGGCGTCAAAGGCCCCGGCGGCAGCAGCAGCGTCTCCGCCGCGGGCGAGACTCACGCCAAGCTGCGTCCGCGCCAGGCAGTTCTCGCCGTCCATGCCCACGGCCTTCTGGAACCGCTCCGCGGCCACCGCCGTCTCGCCGCGCGCCAGCGCCACGAGGCCGGACAACGTGAAGGCGTCGGTGCCATACAGCAGCTTCAGCGCCTGCTCGCTGTCGGCCCACGCCTCGTCGAGCTGTCCACTTCGAAGACGGTTCCAGCTCCGCCAGTAGTGCGCCTCGCCCATGTGGTACATGCCCAGGTCGATGAGGCGGCTGGCCGCGGCAATGGCTTCGTCGCGGCGGGACAACTGCGTGAAACACACCGCCTGGCCGAGCAGCGCTTCGCGATGGTCGGGCACGAGACGCAGCACCTCCGCATACGCATCGAGCGCCGTATCGAGTTCCGCGCGTGCCTGGCGGACCAGGGCCAGCGCCAGCCAGAGCGCCGCTGAGTCCGGAAACGCAGCCACCGCACGCGCGAACCGCCGCTCGGCATCGCCGGTCATCCGGCCCTCGCCCACATCCAGCCGGGCCAGCGCGACATCGGCTTCCACCCATCGCTCGTCGGCCGATGCCAGCGCGTCGAGACGTGCGCGCTCCCCGCCGTCGGCGCCCGTCAGGCAGAACGTCGCGCCGTAGGTCAGCAGCGGATCGCCGCTCCACGCTTCCACCTCGCCGGCCGCCGGCTCGTCACGCAGCACGCGGCAGCGGAACGACTGCAGCAAATACGCCGTCACGGGCGGCGACAGCTCCGCGCCACCAATCACGTTCGCGACCTCCGCTGCCCGCTCGCGCAGCGTCTGCTGCCCCCGCATGTGAGGCAGCCGCGCGTCCGCATCCCACCCGGAGGTGTCGGCTGGCCAGTCACGCAGCATCTCCAGCAGCGGCGCCAGCGCTGCCCGCCCGGACACCGCGGCTTCAATCCGCTCCAGCCACCGGCCATCGTCCAGGCCCAGCTCCCGCGCGCGGACGACGAGGACGACGAGCCGGTCGATGTCGGGAGCAGAGAGCACACGCGATTCATCGAGCGTGGAGAGCGCCTCCTCGAGACAGCGGTAACAGGCATCCGCCGACGCGAACGGCACCGGAGGGATGGACGACACCGGCGCGCGCGCGGCACAGCCAGCAAGGCACAGAAGACAGAACGCCGCAACTCTCACGTGCGCGAACATCTTCGCACCGCGGTAATCACGTCCTGATCGTCGCTGCGTCCGCTCCACCACCGGCCGCGGCGTACGTCGGTGACGGTGAGCCCGGCTTCGTCGAACCACCGCCGGACCATGGCTTCGTCCAGCGCCACGGCCGCTTCGGGCACGTCCACGTCGTGCAGCGCGAACTGCTTCGACGCATCGCCATAGGCAAAACGCATGAAGCTGTGTCCGGCTTCGACACCAGTCCGGCTCTCGTCGTTCAGCAGAAAGAAACTGGTAATACACGTGCCACCATCCGCCAGCACGCGTCCGCACTCGCGGATGTACTGCTCCGCGGCGGCCGGCAGCAGGTGTGTGAACACCGATCCCGCAAAGGCCATGTCCACGCTGGCGGACTCCAGCGGAAACACGAACGTGTCGGGGCTGTGCGTGCCGCGGTCGTGATAGGCCACGCTCTCCACATCGACGTGATGGAAATGGAAGTGCGGCCAGCGCGACGAGATGGCGCGCCGGCACCAGTCGATGGCATCGGCGTTGACGTCGAAGCCGTGATAGTTGCCGCGCAGGTATTCCGTGAGCGGCACGGCCAGGTTGCCGATGCCGCATCCGATGTCCAGCACACGATGGTCCGGCCGCAGCCCGCGCGACATGAGCTCGTGCATGGCCGCCTCGCACGCACGCCTGTACGCCTCACGCGCGGTGCTGCGATAGTAGGTTCGCCGCAGAGACACCGGCGGCAGCAGCGCATCCGGTGCCACGACGCGCTCCAGCCAGCCGAGCGGAGCAAGAACGGCGGCGCGGGCACTCGCTCGGACGCGGCGCATCACCTGACGCGCGCGGTTCTTCCTCGGCTCCGGCATCGCCCTACATTCTCACCCGCCTTCGCTCGCACGACACAAC
>CAZZGM010000282.1:0-4856 GCA_964653955.1 uncultured Bifidobacteriaceae bacterium
CTCCGCCGCCTCCTTCAGCTTCTGCAGCACCATGGCGGACAACTGCGGCGGCGCCCAGTCCTGCCCGCCCGCTTTCACCCGCACATCGCCGTTGCTGGCGCCCGTGACCGTGTAGGGCACCATCTTCATCTCTTCGCTGACCTCATCGAACCGGCGGCCCATGAAGCGCTTGATCGAGAAGATGGTGTTTTCCGGATTGGTCACCGCCTGGCGCTTGGCCACCTGGCCCACCAGGCGCTCACCGGTCTTGCTGAATGCCACCACCGATGGCGTCACCCGGCTGCCCTCGGCGTTCTGAATGACCGTGGGCTGGTCGCCCTCCATGACCGCCACCACGGAGTTCGTGGTTCCCAGGTCGATGCCAATGATTTTGCTCATGACGCCAGTATGAAACTTGAGCCAATCGGCGTCAACTTGTCGCTTCCGGCCCAGGTGGTGTCCAAGCCCCTCAGCCCCCACGCAACACCTTGCTATACTTCAACTTCAAGGCGATGACCTGGCCTCTCGTCCCCATCGTCCTGGCGCTGGCAGCCGCGGCTGCCCCGGCTGCCGATACGCCCCGTCTGCAACGGGCCGAGGGCGACGTTCGTGTCGACACGCGTCTCGTGCAAACGACGGCCGGCCGGGCCGCGACGACGCTGGCGGATGGCACACTCGTGCACCTCGACGCCGATACGTCCGTGCAGTTTCTGGCTCCCGATCTTCTCGATCTTTCGTACGGACGCGTGGTCGTACGGACCGCGTACTTCGGTGCCGTCCGAATCACGCAACCGCTCGGCACCCTTCGACTCGCGGCGGACGGCTACTACCGCATCACGGTGGATCGCCGGCACTCGCGTCTACTCGTGGCCGTCGACCGCGGCACGGCCGACATCACGACGCAATACGGCTCTACGACGCCAGTACATGCCGGACAGCAGGCCGTGATGCTCGGCGCCACCACCATCCCGTGGGCCGCGGGAGCAGTTCCCGTGGCGCTCGATGCCTTCGAACTGTGGGCGGCCGCCGGAACACCACCAGCCTCGCGTCCGCTCGACGCAGAGGCCTCCGGGCGTCCCGCCGCCGGCACCATTCCACCAACCGGCCTGCCCGGTCCGAGTTCAACGGATGTTGGCGTCTGGTCGCCCGCGCTGCCGCTCTGCGGCTGGGGACCGTGTGCGCCGTGGCCGCCGGGTTATCTGCGGCCGGGCCCGTGGCCGGGCCGTCCGCCGAAAACGCCCGATCGCCCGGTACCGCCCGATTGGACCGATCACCCGGATTTTCTGCCGGCATACGAGCCCGACGCGCCGTACCAGCGCCCATCGCCAGGACACCACAGGCGCGGAGGCGACGACCCGCAAGGTCGTCGGGCCCCTCGAGGCGACAACACCGGCACCACCACTCCCCCTTCGACCAGCGAGCCCCCTCGCGGCCGTGATTCGGCACCGCCACCACCAGTTCGACGCCTGGGTGCCGGCGCCGGAGCCGGAACTGTGGTCAGCACGCCCGCGCCCCGGAGGCTCCGATGAGAGTTGTCGTTCGTGTCGCGCGCCATGCGGGCCTGGTGGCCCTGTTCGTGGTGGCGGCGCTGCTGGGCACGCTGAGCGGCGTGCTGTTTGCCTACTCGGACGATCTGCCCGAAATTTCCGCGCTCGACAACTACACCCCCAACACCATTACGCGCGTGCTGGATCGTGAAGGACGCGTGGTGGGCGAGTTTGCCGTCGAGCGGCGCGTGATCGTCCGCTACGAAGACATCCCGGACGATCTGCGCCAAGCCATCCTCGCCGCCGAAGACTCCGGGTTCTTCGAACACTCCGGCCTCAGCATCTCGCGCATGATGCTCGCCCTCGTCCGCGACATCGTGAGCCGCGGCCGCGCGCCTGGAGGCAGCACCATCACGCAGCAGCTCACGCGCAATCTGCTGCCGCAGAGCATCGGGTTCCAGACCGGCGATCGGAGCTGGGAGCGAAAGATCAAGGAATCGCTGCTGGCCATGCAGATCGAGAAGCGGTACAGCAAGGCCGAAATTTTCACGATGTACTGCAATCAGATCTACTTCGGCCACGGCGCGTACGGCGTCGAAGCAGCATCGCAGCTCTACTTCCGCAAGCCCGCGAAGGACCTCGCACTCGAAGAAGCGGCAATGATTGCCGGCATCATCCAGGCCAACGTCCGCCAGAGCCCCTACGTCAATCCCGACGCCGCGCTGCGCCGTCGCAACTACGCACTGGATCGGATGGCCACCGAGCGGTTCATTTCCGACGCGGAGGCCGCGGAAGCCAAGGCCAGACCCATTGTCGTGGCCGGGGATCCATCCGGCTCTGGTACGCAGGCGCCGTACTTTCTCGAAGAAGTCAGGAAATACCTGGAAACGAAGTACGGCGCCAAGGCCCTGTACGAAAGCGGCCTGACGGTCCGCACGCCACTCGATCTCGAAGTCCAGTTGGCGGCCAACCGTGCGGTCGATCGCGGACTGCGGCGCGTCGACAAGCGGCGCGGCAGTTTCCGCAAGCCGGCACGCAACGTCGCCGGCGAACCCGCTGGTGTCGCGCAGTTCAGGCACGAACGCTGGAACCGGCCCATGACCGTCGGTGACGTGGTGCCGGCCGTGGTCACCGAGGTGACCGGCGAAACCGCACGCGTGCGCATGGGCACGCTCACCGGCGTGCTCGATCGCACGAGCATCCAGTGGACACGCCGCCGCTCCGCGTCGGAACTCGTCACGGCCGGCGACCTGGTGGAAGTGGAGCTGCGTGCCATCGACGAAGACACCGGTACGGCCACGGTCATCCTCGACCAGCCACCGCTCGTCGAAGGCGCACTGGTGGCGCTCGACAATCACACGGGCGAAGTGCTGGCCATGGTCGGCGGCTTCAGCTTCGCGCGCAGCAAGTTCAACCGGGCGACACAGGCCTTCCGGCAGATGGGCTCCACCGTGAAACCGTTCCTCTACACGGCGGCCATCGATCGTGGTCTCACGCCAACCACCGTCATCGACGACGTGCCGACGACGTTTGATGCGGGTCAGGGACAGCCGCCCTATTCACCCGGGAACTACGATCGGAAGTTCCAGGGGCCGATGACACTCCGCCACGCCCTCGAGCAGTCGCGCAATATTCCGGCCGTCAAGGTCATCGACATGCTCGGACCGGCGCAGGTGGCCGCCTACGCGCAGCGCTTCGGGTTCAGCCAGCCGTTCCGGCCATTTCTCTCGATGGCTCTCGGCGCGCAGGAGTCCTCGCTCATCGAACTCACCAGCGCCTACTCGGTGTTCCCGAATCACGGCATCCGGATGACGCCCTTTTCAGTGCTGTCGATAACCGACCGCGATGGCACGGTGCTCGAAGACAACCGCCCCACTCCGCGGGATGCCATTCGCGCCGACACGGCCTACGTGATGACCAATCTGTTGCGCGGCGTCGTGCAGCGCGGCACCGCCGTGTCCGCCAACGCTCTCAAGTGGCCGCTGGCCGGCAAGACCGGCACCGTGGACGACTACACCGACGCGTGGTTCGTGGGCTTCGATCCGAACATCACGGTCGGTGTGTGGGTGGGCCACGACGAGAAGAAGCCCATTGGTCCCAACGAGTCTGGCACGCTGGCGGCCCTGCCCATGTGGCTGGATTTCATGCGCGACTACCTGGACCTGCGCGTCGACCGCGAGCAGCCACCCACCTTCGACGCGCCCGGCAATATCGTATTCATGGCGGTGGACCGGACCACCGGCAACCCAGTGGAGGAAGGCAGCCCCAACGCCCTCACCGAGGCGTTTCTGTCGGGTACCCAGCCCCTTCGCGAACAGGACTGAAGTCCTTTCACCCTCTCGTTCGACTCGTGCTCGACCGGGTGCCAACGCTGTCGCGTGAACATCACGGAGCACAAACAACATCATGATTGAGGAACACGCACGTACGTGGTGTCGATGGCCCGCGACAATCGTCGTGTTGACGATCGTCAGCGGCTGCCAGACTGCGCCCACCACTCCTGCCGACGACCACGATCAGCCCTCCCAGACCGGTGCCGCCGACCCGGCTGCGCCGGACCTGGCCCGTGACGATATGGCGTATCTGACGCAGTTGTTCCTGACGAAAGGGCATCTGCGCGTGGGCGTGGAGCTGTACCGCCAGGGCGCGTTCGACCTGGCCGACGTCCACATGAAACACCCGCACGATGAGCTGTACATGGACCTGGAACCGGCGCTCGCCGCGCGCGGGCTTCCGGGATTTGCCGACGAGCTGACCGCGCTGGCCACGAGCGTGGAAACGCGTCAACCGCTGACGCAGGTCGAAGCGGCGCACGCCACCGTAGTCGAGGCCATCGAGCGAGCTGCCGCCATCAGCGGAGCTGCGGATCCCGGGCAGATCATTCGTGTCGTTGGCAGCCTCATGCGGACTGCCGCGGAAGAGTACGCCGCGGGCGTCGAAGGCACTCGCGTGGTCGAACCGAAGGAATATCAGGATGCGTGGGGGTTCACGCAGGTCGCCATCGAACAGTTGGACAAGCTCTCCGGCACCGGCGGCGCGGCCAGCCAGATGGCCGCGGACATCCGGACACGGATCGACACGCTGGCACCGGCGTGGCCGTCGGTGGTACCTCCGGACACGCTCATGACACCTCCGCCGTCGCAGGCATTGTCGGCGCTGGCCCGCTACATCGAAGAGGCCGGCGGGAAGCTGTAGGGCGAGCCACGGCCGGCACCGCCGGCGGCCTGGAGCCCCCCCCCTGCGGCGCACGCAACCTAGTCGTTGACGTCATCAGCCGTCGGGACGCCCAGCGTGCCGGCGGCTTTCTGCATCAGATAGGTCTTGATGAAGGCGTCGATGTCGCCGTCGAGCACCTTGTGGACCTGTCCTTCTTCGTGCTTCGTGCGGTGG
>CAZZGM010000283.1:0-515 GCA_964653955.1 uncultured Bifidobacteriaceae bacterium
CCCCAACTACACGAAGTTCACCGAGTACGTCCGGCGTGTCGATGCCGATTCGGATCGCGTCCAGGTCCAGAGCATTGGCAAGACCGCCGAGGGACGCGACCAGCTGATGGCCATCATCACGGCGCCGGAGAACTTCCGGCGCCTCGACCGCTATCGCGACATCGTCCGGCGCCTGTCGCACGCCGAAGGGCTCACCGACGAACAGGCCCGCGCGCTGGCCCGCGAGGGCAAGGCCGTGGTGTGGATTGATGGCGGCCTGCACGCCACCGAGGTCCTGGGCGCGCAGCAGCTGCTCGAAACCATCTATCAGTTCGCCAGCAAGACCGACGAAGAAACCGTGCGCATCCTGCGCGACGTCATCATCCTGGCCGCGCACGCCAATCCTGACGGCATGGAACTGGTGTCCGACTGGTACATGCGCAACCTCGAGCCAAAGCAGCGCACCACCGCCGGCATCCCGCGGCTCTACCAGAAGTACGTCGGCCACGACAACAACCGCGACTTCTACATGATGA
>CAZZGM010000283.1:525-4854 GCA_964653955.1 uncultured Bifidobacteriaceae bacterium
ACCGCATGCTCTATCGCGAGTGGTTCCCGCAGATCATGTACAACCACCACCAGACGGGCCCCACCGGCACGGTGATGTTCTCGCCGCCGTTCCGCGATCCGTTCAACCACGTCTACGACCCGCTGGTCATCAACATGCTCGATCAGGTGGGTTCGGCCATGCACGCACGGTTCGATCAGGAAGGCAAGCCCGGCGTCACCACGCGCTCCGGCGCCAACTACTCCACCTGGTGGAATGGCGGCCTGCGGACGATGCCGTATTTCCACAACCAGATTGGCCTGCTCACGGAAACCATCGGCAGCCCCACTCCCGAGCAGATTGGCTTCGTACCCGACCGCATGGTGCCCAAGGGCGACCTGCCCTCGCCTATCGCGCCGCAGGTGTGGCACTTCCGCCAGTCGGTGGACTACTCGATCACCGCCAACTACGCCGTGCTCGACTTCGCTCAGCGCTACCGCGAAACGCTGCTCTACAACGCCTATGTGATGGGCCGCAACGCCATCCGCCGCGGCAGCACCGACCACTGGACGATGTATCCGGGACGCGTGGACGAGGTGAAGGCCGAAATCGCACGCGTGATGAAAACCGAGTCGTCCGATCCCAGGACGATGGTGGGTGGACGCGCGCAGACGGTGCCGGCGCAGTACTACGACCTGCTGCGGAAGCCGGAGTGGCGTGACGCGCGGGCCTACATCATTCCCGCGAACGAAGGCGACTTCCTGACGGCGACGAAGTTCGTCAACATCATGATCCGCGCGGGCCTCACCGTGCATCGTGCCACTGCACCGGTGACCGCCGGCGGCAAAACCTACCCGGCCGGCTCCTATGTGCTGAAGGCCGCGCAGGCGTTCCGCCCGCACCTCCTCGACATGTTCGAGCCACAGGATCACCCGCACGACGCGCAGTATCCGGGCGGTCCACCCATTCCGCCCTACGACAACGCCGGTTGGACGCTGGCCTACCAGATGGGGCTCACGTTCGACCGCATTCTCGAAGACGTCACCGGTCCGCTCGAAGCGCTGCCCGACGTGGTCCGTCCCGAGCCCGGTCAGGTGACCACCGCATCCGGGGCGGTCGGCTACACCGTGCCGCACCGTCTCAACGACGCGTTCGTGGCGGTCAATCGCCTGCTGAAGGCTGGTGAAGAGGTGTTCTTCGTCGGCGACCGATCGTATGAGAGCGCCGATGGCACGGGCGTGATCTTCATCACGGCCCGGCCGTCCACCACCGGCGTGCTGGAGAAGGCGGCTGCCGACCTCGGCCTGACGTTCACGGCGGTCACCGCCCGGCCGACCGGTGCGACCTACCGGCTGACGAAGCCAAGGATTGCGCTGTGGGATCAGTATGGCGGCTCGATGCCTTCGGGCCACGTGCGCTGGCTGCTCGAGCAGTTCGAGTTCGACTTCGACGTGATCTATCCGCAGGCGCTCGACGCCGGTAATCTGAAGGCCAGCTACGACGTCATCCTGTTCCCGGCCGGCGGCATTCCCGCCAGCGATGCGGGCGCGGGCATGTTCGGCGGCCAGCCCAACGCACAGGACATTCCCGAGGAGTATCGCAGTCACCTCGGCCGTGTGACCCTGGCGCGTACCGTCCCGCAGTTGAAGCAGTTCGTGGAAGAAGGCGGCGCCGTGGTGGCGTTTGGAACGTCGGCAGTACTGGCCAACCACCTCGGCCTGCCCGTGTCGAACCATCTCGTGGAAGCACAGGCGGACGGATCGGAACAGCCGCTGCCGCGCACCAAGTACTACATTCCCGGCTCCATCCTCCGCGTGGCCGTCGACAACACCCACCCGCTGGCGTTCGGGCTGGATCGTCAGCTGGACGTGATGTTCGACAACAGCCCGGTGCTGAAACTGGCGCCCGACGCCAACCTGCGCGGCGTGCGCGCGGTGTCGTGGTTCGACACGAAGGAGCCGCTGCGTTCGGGCTGGGCCTGGGGGCAGCATTACCTGATGGGCGGCACGACCGCCATGGAAGCCACCATCGGCAAGGGCAAGGTGCTGACCATCGGACCGGAAGTCACCTTCCGTGCCCAGCCGCACGGCACGTTCAAGCTGCTCTTCAACGGCATCTTCTACGGCACTGCCGAAGCCCCCACCGGCGGCGCGCGCGAGACGGTGACCGCGGTCAGCCGATGAACCTGGTGACCGGCTTTCGATTTCTGGCCGCCGCGTGATTGCGGCGGGCGGCAATCTGCTCGCGCACCTGGAGGCCTTCCGCTGGGAGGGCCGCGCTTCTCAGGTGACGTCGCTGGCCACGGCCGGCGGCGTCACCGTTCCCGTCTTCGTCAACGAGTTCTGGACGAGCCGTCAGCGGGCCGCCAGCCGGCTGCACGAGGTGTCGTACCGCGCGTGCTTCAAGCCGCAGCTGCCGGCGTTCTTCATCACACGGCTCACCGAACCCGGCCAGGTGGTGTACGACCCGTTCATGGGCCGTGGCACCACCGTACTCGAGGCCGCCCTCCTGGGCCGCGCGCCGCGCGGCTGCGACGTCAACCCACTCAGTCACGTGCTGGCGTTGCCGCGCCTGGTGCCACCGGCCCTCACCGACGTCACGGCACGCCTGGCGTCGCTGGATCTCGTATGGCGCGGACCGCTGCCCGAAGATCTGCTGGTGTTTTTCCACCCGGACACGCTGGCGGAAATCTGCGCGCTGCGCGCGTACCTGCTGGAGCGAGACGCCGCGCACGCGTTGGATGACGTGGATCGCTGGATCCGCATGGTGGCCGTGAACCGGCTCACCGGACACTCGCCGGGGTTTTTTTCGGTCTACACGCTGCCACCGAATCAGGCCGCATCCGTGGAATCGCAACGCCGCATCAACGAGCGCCGCCGCCAGGTCCCGCCGCGGCGGGACGTCCGGCAGATCATCGCCACGAAGACCAGGCGCCTGCTGGCCGAGATGACGGACGACATCCGGCTGACACTGGCACGTCTCGCACCCGAAGGGCGATTCCATACCGGCAGCTCCGCGTCGACGTTCTGGGACGAAGGCAGCGTCGATCTGGTGGTGACGTCACCGCCGTTTCTCGACGTCGTCAACTACGCCGGCGACAACTGGCTGCGCTGCTGGTTCTGCGGCATCGAAGCAGACGAGGTGCCCATTGCCGTCTTCGGACGGCTGGCCGACTGGCAGGCGTTCATTGGCGCGGTGTTCGCCCAGCTTGCGCGCCTGCTCCGTCCGGGCGGACACGTCGCCTTCGAGGTGGGCGAGGTGCGCGGCGGCACGGTGCGCCTGGAAGAAGCCGTGCTGCCCCTCGGCATCGCCGCCGGTCTCGAGCCCGAGGCCATTCTCGTCAACATACAGGCGTTCACCAAGACGGCCAACATCTGGGGCGTATCGAACAACGCGAAGGGCACCAACAGCAATCGGATCGTGGTGTTCAGGAAAGCGCGTCCCTGAGGTTGCGCCGGCAGCAGGCTCGGGGGGCCTGCCGCCGGCGGGCGATCATCGAGGTCTACAACAAGACGATTTGTATCGACTTGTTGGCCGTGTGTCCCTCGTACGTCACGGTCACGGTCGTCAGCCCGACGAGCAGGGCGCGTAGCCGTCCGGGCGACAACAGGCCCAGCAGTCCGCCGCTTCCTACCGACCACGAGGCCTGAGCTGTCACCACCTGCTGGGATCCGTCGCTGAAGTGTGCCAGCACCGTCAGCTCGATTTCCTCCAGCAGCCGCACGCTCGACACACCTTGAATCGAGATGCCAACCAGCGTTGGCACCGCCACTTCCACCTCCACGCTGGCCTGGGCCGTAAAGCCCTGGAAGCTGGCGGTAATGGTGGCGAGGCCAGGCAGAAGGCCGGTAACCACGCCGCTGGCGGACACCGACACCATCAGCGGATTGCTGCTCAGAAAGGCAGCCTGCGCCGTCACGTCAATCTGCGAGCCGTCGCTGCGGTTGGCCAGCACCTGGAGTTGTGCAGTCAGGCCGATACCAATCCTGATGGTGGACGACACCGTAATGCCGATGATGGTCGGCTCGGATGCCGTGATGGTGACCACTGCATCGCGCGTGATGCCTTCGAACGACGCGCGGATGGTGGCCGTGCCGGCCGACACACCGTTGACGAGGCCGCCAGCAACGGCCGCCACACCCGGTGCCGTGGATGTCCAGCCCGCCGCGGCCGTGACGTTCGACTGCGAACCATCCTGGCGCGTCGCCGTGGCCGTGAGCTGTGTCGTTCCCCCAACGGGCACCGACAGCGAACCGGTAATGGCAATTGACACCACAGGCGATGGTCCACCACCGCCGCCACCGGTGACCTGCACGGTCACCTGCGACGAGTGTCCCTGATACTGCGCCGTGATGATCGCGGTACCGGCAG
>CAZZGM010000284.1:0-4853 GCA_964653955.1 uncultured Bifidobacteriaceae bacterium
GGACGGCGACACGCCGGCCTTTGCACCGGACACCGGCGCCGGCGGCCCTGTCGTCACCGCTCCCGTGCAGCGCGCAGGCATCCTCGAAGGCATGGTGGTGATGCCACCGCCACCGCGGCGAGGCCCGTTCGACGAGGTGGGTCGCTTGCTGTCGCTGCCGGGCACGGTGCTGCTCCTCCTCTCATCGGCGCTTGCCGGCGCGCTGTTGTTCCTTCCACTGCGCCGGCGGCTGCGGGCACTGGAGCACGCCGCCAAACGCCTCGGCGCCGGTGAACCGGGCGTGCGCGCGGACGATGGGGGGAAGGATGAGATTGCGTCGCTGGGGCACGCATTCAACCGGATGTCGGAGGAGCTGTCGGAACGCACCGCCGCACTCCATGCCGCCGATCGCGCCCGCCGTCAGATGCTGGCGGACGTGTCGCACGAACTGCGCACGCCGCTGACATCCATGCGAGGCTACCTGGACACGCTGTCGATGCCGGACGTCGCTCTCGACGAGGCCGCGCGGGCCCGGTATCTGGAGACGGTGAGGCGCGAAGCCGGGCGGCTGGAGCGCATCGTCGCCGACGTGCTCGACCTGGCGCGCTGGGAACAGGGCCAGTCGCCGCTGGACGTTCGCCTGTTTGCCGTGGAGCGCGTGTTCGAACATGTCGTCCGCCGCCATGAACGTGAAGCCGATGCCGGCGGCATCACGTTGACGGCCCACGTGGAGCCCGACGCCGATCAGGTGATGGGAGACCCTGGACGTATCGAGCAGGTGGTTGGCAACCTCGTCGCCAACGCCTTGCGGCACACGCCGCGTGGTGGCAGCGTGCGTCTCGCCGCCGTGAAGGCGGGGGATGATGTCCGCCTGAGCGTGGAGGACACCGGGCCCGGCATCCCGTCGGGACACCTTCCGCATGTGTTCGATCGTTTCTACAAGGCGGATGAAGCGCGCGCGGGTGGTTCGTCGGAAGGCAGTGGGCTCGGCCTGTCGATTGCCCGGGCCATTGTCGAGCGCCACGGCGGCACCATATCCGCGGAGAGCCGGCCCGGCCGCACGGTGTTCTTCGTGCAGTTGCCTGGTGCACCGTCCGCTACGCCAATGCCGGCGCGTGAGGGTCAGTCGCCGGCGTCGGCAAACCTGTAGCCGACGCCCCACGCCGTCAGCAGCAGCTCGGGGTCGGCGGGATCCCGCTCGAGCTTGCGCCGCAGGCGGCTGACCACGGCGTCCACCGTCCGCTCGGTCACGAACGTGTCGTCGGGCCACACCTGCTGCAGGAGCGCGGCACGGCTGAACACCATGCCCGGGCGCGACGCAAACAGCGCCAGCAGGTCGAACTCCTGCCTGGTGAGTTCGACGTCGGCGCCACGTACGTTCACCCGCCGGCGGCGGCGATCCACAGTGAGTTCGAGCACCGTGAACACTTCTTCGTCGTGCGAGGCCGTTCTCCGATCGTGCCGTCTCGTGATGGCCACCACTCGAGCCATCAGTTCACGAACGCCAAACGGCTTGGCCAGGTAGTCGTCCGCACCGCTTTCGAGTCCGACCACCGTGTCCAGTTCGCCGTCGCGCGCCGTCACCATGAGGATGGGCGTCTCGCGGTTCGTGTCGCCGGCGCGGAGTGCACGGCACAGGCTGACGCCGTCGAGCGAAGGCAGCATGACGTCGAGCAGGATCAGGTCGAACACCTGCGCGCGCGCCCGATCGAGTGCCTTCCGGCCGTCGGCTTCCTCCTCGACGTCGTAGCCGCCCAGGTCGAGGTGCAACCGCATCAGCTCACGAATGGCTGGATCGTCTTCGACGAGCAACGCCCGTCTGCGGATCGCGCCGGACATGGTGGCGATTCTAACGCCAGCGCTTGACGCCGGATGGAAGCAGGCGGTTTGATGACGTGTGCGTCCCCAACACGAACTCACCATCGAGGCCTATCTCCAGTTCAGCCGCGGATTCCTGGCCGAGCATTACCTGCCCGTCGCCGGCGACACATCTGAAATCGAAGAGTTCCGCCAGGTCCAACACAAGTTCCTCGTCCTCTGCTCGAGCCGGACGGGCAGCGAGCTACTGTGTTACCTGTTGCGCGATTTCGGCGCGGCGGTTGGCGAAACGTTGAATCTCCTGCCGGACATCGCGGGCGCGGTACGCGAACGCGGGCACGATACGCTGCGCTCCCTGCTGGTGGAGCGGTGCCGGCAGACGCCCCGGTCGACGTTCGGCGTGAAGGGCACGGGGATGATGGTGGCGCCGTTCCTCATCTACGACGAGCTGCCCGCACATCGTGACGAGTGGAAGTTCGTGGTGCTCCACCGGCGCGACGTCCTCCAGCAGGCCGTGTCGCTGGCCATTGCCGAGCGGACCGGGTCGTGGCGCTCGAACGTCGCGGCTACGGCCGCTCTGCGTGCCGAGGATTACGACCCGGCGCACATCCTCCGCTGCATGGACGCCATTGCCCGCGTCGACGCGCACATCGCGCGGATCGAATCGGCCCTGGGGGTTGAAACACTGCACGTGGACTTCGAGGACCTGATCGCCGACAGACGCGGCACGGCCGACCACGTGGGCGCGTTTCTCGGGCTGACGCGGCAGGGCACGACGGCACTGGACGGCCGCGACGGTTCGGTGGCACCACCCCGCAGCCAGGGCAGTGACATCAACCGCCTCTGGGCCGAACGGTTCAGGCGTGAGCAGTTCGACATTGCGCCGCGCCGGGCGCGCGCGTTGTCATGAGGGCAGCGCGCGCAACACGTCCGGCAACGGCGCCACCACCTCGAACGGCCTGCCAGTCGACGGATGCGGAAGCTCCAGGCGATGGGCATGGAGAAGGTAGCCGGCGTCGCCGGGCAACGCGGAAGTGTGTGCGGCAGGTAGGCCACCGGACACGTACAGCGGATCGCCCGCGAGCGGATGCCCGGTGCAGGCGGCGTGGATCCGGATCTGGTGCGGCCGGCCCGTCTCGATGGTCACGTCGCACAACGTGGTGCCGTCCCGGCGTTCGCGGACGACGAACGTGCTGCGCGCGGGGCGACCGCTCTGGCTGGCGGCATGCACGGTTCCCAGCCGTGCGTGAGGCACAGGCCCGATGGCCGCGGTCACCTCGCATCGCTCCCACTCCGGGGCCCCCGCCATGAGCGCGCGATAACACTTCCGGACGGCTGGCGTGTTCCACACGCGGCCAATCGCCGCGGCCGTTTCCGCCGAACGTGCACACAACACCACCCCGGAGGTGTGCCGCCCCAGGCGGTGGACGGGACGCGCATCGGGATAACTCCTGCGCACTTCGGTCAGCAGCGTATGCAGCAGAAACCCACCCGCGGGCATCGTCGGCAACCCCGCCGGCTTGGCCACGGCCACGAGCGCCTCGTCTTCGTGCAGTACGTCGAAGTGCAGAGGGACGTCGGGCTCGTCCCAGGGCGGGCGATGCCACGTGAGCCATTGTCCGTCGCGCAGCACGGTACCGGCGCACGCGCAATCGTTGTCGACCTCCACCTCGCCTGCTTCGACGCGTGCCAGCCAGGTGGCCGCGCCGGAGTGCGGGTATTCCGCGGTCAGGTGTTCGACCACCGAACGGCCGGCTTCGTGCGGGCGAACGCGCCGGCGATAGGTCCATCCACGATTGAGCGCCACCTGATGGAGCGTATCAATGAACACTCAGGTGCCGCATCGGTAACCCCATGCCGGCACCAGTGCCGGATGGCCGATGGCCGGGCCAAACGGCCCACGAACCGGCCGGAGAGGGTAGAATCGGCGACGATGTCAACCATCGAACAGATTCTCGGCTCCGAAGCGGCCTCCCTGCTGGAGCACACCTGTCAGACCATCCCGAAGGAGAGCCTCCATCTGCCGGGGCCCGACTTCGTGGAACGCCTTCACCTGTCGTCCGACCGTCCGACGCGCGTGTTGTCGAGCCTGCAGTCGCTTTTCGATCACGGGCGTCTCGGCGGCACCGGCTACGTCTCGATCCTGCCGGTGGACCAGGGCATCGAACACTCCGCGGGCGCATCGTTTGCGCCCAACCCGGCGTATTTCGATCCGGAAAACATCGTGAAGCTGGCCATCGAAGGCGGCTGCAACTGCGTGGCGTCGACGCTGGGCGTGCTGGGCATGGTGGCCCGGAAGTACGCACACCGCATCCCGTTCATGCTGAAGGTCAACCACAACGAGTTCCTGTCTTACCCGAACTCGTACGACCAGATCCGGTTCGCCAGCGTGACGCAGGCCTTCGACATGGGTGCCATGGGCATTGGCGCCACGATTTATTTCGGTTCCGAAGAGTCGAAGCGGCAGCTCCAGGAAATTACCGAGGTGTTCCAGCACGCGCACGAGCTGGGCATGTTCACGGTGCTGTGGTGCTACACGCGCAACTCGGCGTTCAAGACCAAGGACACCGACTATCACGTGTCGGCGGACCTCACCGGCCAGGCCAACCACCTGGGCGTGACGATCGAGGCCGACATCATCAAGCAGAAGCTGCCGGAGAACAACGGCGGCTTCACGGCGCTGAACTTCGGCAAGACGCACAAGAAAGTCTACTCGGAGCTGTCGTCCGAGCACCCCATCGATCTGACGCGCTATCAGGTGGCCAACTGCTACATGGGCCGCGCCGGCCTCATCAACTCCGGTGGTGCTTCGGCGGGTGAGAGCGATCTGAAGGACGCCATCAAGACGTCCATCATCAACAAGCGCGCCGGCGGCATGGGCCTCATCTCGGGCCGCAAGGCATTCCAGCGCCCGCTGAAGGAAGGCGTGGCCCTGCTGAACGCCATCCAGGACGTGTACCTGGATCAGTCCATCACCGTCGCGTGACGCGCCGCGCCACCCTCGTCCCGCTCGTGGCGGGGGGGTTCGCGGCCGGCGCCGTCTCGCTCGGCCGCCC
>CAZZGM010000285.1:0-4822 GCA_964653955.1 uncultured Bifidobacteriaceae bacterium
CCTCGATTGCCAACTGGGTGGGCATTCCGCAGGAAGACGTGGTGCTCATCAGCGAGTACACCGGTGGCGGCTTCGGCAGCAAAATCCCCGGTGCCCACTCGATGGCCATTCCCGCGCTGCTGTCGCGCAAGCTCAATGGCCGCCCGGTGATGATGCGCATCTCGCGCGAAGAAGAGACCTACATCGGCCGAACCCGTCCCGGCTATCAGGGCTGGATCAAGATGGGTTTCAAGAAGGACGGCCGCGTCACCGCCTGCGACATGTTCATTGTCGAAGCGGCCGGACCGTACCGCCGGCAGGGCGATCATGCAACGACGGCGAACAACACGTCGTTGATGTATCAGATTCCGCACATGCGGTTCCGCGGCGTATCGGTGGCCACCAATACACCGCCAGGGACGTCGCAGCGCGCGCCGGGTGGCCTGCAGGCTTCGGTGATGGTCGAGCCCGTCGTGGACGAGGCCGCTCGCAAGCTGGGTATCGACCGCATCCAGATCCGGCGCGTGAACTCGCCGGAAGGGACCGCCGAGTTCGGCCTGGCACCGGTCGATGCGCCGCCGGGACGCCCGCGCAACAAGGTCACGAGCTGCTTCGTGAAGGAGTGCCTCGACAAGGGCGCCCAGATGTTCAACTGGGAAGAACGCGTCAGCCGCAGCGGCCAGCGGCGGGGCAACAAGGCCACCGGCGTGGCCGTGGCGACTGGCTCCTACACGGCCGGCTCCATTGGCGTGGACGGCCTGGCCATCATCAAGCCGGACGGCAAGCTCTACATCCATCAGGGCATTGGCAACCTCGGCACGCACTCGGTCATCGACACTGCCCGCGTTATCGCCGAGCAGGTGAACATGCCGTGGGAGAAGTGCGAGGTCGTCTGGGGCAACACGGGCAACCACGTGCCGTGGAGTTCCGTGCAGGCAGGCAGCCAGACCACCTACGCCCACACGCGCGCCAACTACGCGGCGGGACAGGCGCTCAAGCGCAACCTGCAGGAGCTGGCCGCACTCGAACTGGGCGGTTCGCCCGACAGCTACGACGTCAACAACGAGCGTGTGTTCCTGAGAGGCAACCCCGGCCGCGCGCTCACGTTCGCGCAGGCGGCCGAACGCGCCATTCAGCGCGGCGGCAAGTTCGACGGCCATGAGGTGCCCAACGAACTGAACGCCATGACCAAGGCGTCCGCGTCGGCGCTGGCGGGGCTGGGCCTCATGGGCGTCGCACGCGACAATCTGCCGCGTGACGGCTCCACCTACTCGTTCCAGGCGGCGTTCATCGAAGTCGAAGTCGACGTCGAAACCGGCGTCTACCGCATCGTCGACTATCTGGCCGTGGCCGATGTCGGAACGGTGATGCATCCCAACAGCCTGGGCGGCCAGATTCACGGTGGCGCCGTGCAGGGCTTTGGTCACGTGCGCAGTCAGAACCTGGTGTACGACCCGCACTACGGCGCGGCGCTGGCGAATCGGCTGCACCACAACAAGCCGCCAACCATTCTCGACATCACCTACGACCGGCCGATGCGCTGGGCGGCCGTGGAAATTCCCGACCCGACCAACCCGATTGGCGCCAAGGGCATTGGCGAGCCGGCCATTGGCGCCGGCGGCGGCGCGCTCATCTGCGCGCTGGCCGATGCGGTGGGCGACGGACTGATTCTGCGGACGCCGGTGCATCCGGAGCAGATCATGCTGTCGTTCAAGGCGGGCAAACCGGACTACGAAGTCCTCACAGCGTTCATCTAGGAGAACCCCGATGCCTGCTGCAATTCGCGATGTAATGCCGGCATTCGAGCTGTTCCAGCCGACCAGCGTGGCCGACACGCTCGGACTGCTGGATCGCCATGGCGCCGATGCCTGGGTGATGGCCGGTGGCATGGACACGTTCGACTGGCTCAAGGACCGTATCCGCAAGCCGAAGGTGGTGGTCGACCTGAGCAACGTCGACGAACTGCGCGGCATCAGGGACGTGGATGGCGGACTCGAAATTGGCGCCATGACCACGCTCACCGAGCTGGCCCGCCACGACGGTGTCCGTCAGCGTTACCGCCTGCTGGCCGAAGCGGCCGACCTGGTGGCTTCGCCGCAGATTCGCAATCAGGGCACCGTCGGCGGCAACGTTGCACAGGATGCGCGCTGCTGGTATTACCGCGCCGGCTGGCCGTGTTATCGCGCCAGCGGCAACATCTGCTACGCCGATACGCCGACGTCGGTCAATCGCGAGCATGCCATTTTCGACGCGGATCGCTGCGTGGCCGTGAACCCCTCGGACACGGCGCCGGCCCTCATCGCGCTCGACGCGCGCATGGTGGTCCAGCGGCAGGGGCGCGAGGTGGTGGTGCCGGCCAGCGAGTTCTTCGTGGGCCCGGGCGTGGACATTACGCGGCTGACGATGCTGCAGCCGGGTGATTTGCTGACGGCGATCCGCATTCCCGGCACGTGGGCGGGCAAGGAGTTCTACTTCGAGAAGGTCCGCGACCGCGAGGTGTGGGACTTTGCGCTGGTCAACATTGCCTCCGCCCTCGACATGTCGGGTGGCACCATCACGGCGGCGCGCATGGTGGTCAACGGCGTGTCGGCCCGGCCCTATCAGCTGACCGCCGTCGAGTCGTTCCTGCGCGGCAAGGCGAGGAACCAGCAGACCGCCGACCAGGCGGCGGAACTGGCCGTGGCCGGTGCGCTGCCGTTGCGCCACAACGGGTATAAGGTGCCGCTGATGCAGGCGCTGGTGAAACGGGCGATTCGGGGAGCCGCCGAATGGACTTCGTAACCTGGGCCCTGAGCCCCTGGGGCGAGAACGTTCTCGTCCGTATTTCCTGGGATCTGTTCTGGGCGTCGCTGGTGGGCGGCGTGCTGTTCCTGGTGGCGCATGGCGGCTACATGCTGTTTTCGCCACACCATAAACGCGAGTCGGGTGAAGTGGAGCGGATGGAAGCCGAACGGCCCGGGCTGCCGGCCGCCATCCCGCGCCATTCGTTCGTCGCGCGCATGTTCCACTGGGTGATGGCGTTTGCCATGCTGGCGCTCGTCTTCACGGCGTTCCTGCCGGTGGTGGGCGTGAAGTTCGCGTGGGTGTACTGGCACTGGATGGCTGGCATCCTGCTCACCGGCTCGATCATCTTTCACATCATCCATGCCACGTTCTTCATGGACTTCTGGTCCATCTGGGTCGGGCCGAGAGACATCCCGGAGGCGAAGGCCGAAATCATGCGTGACTTCGGCATCGAAACCGGTGGTCCCAAGCCCGGCAAGTATCCGCTCGGGAACCGGCTCTATCACCTGGCGGTGCTCGTCGCGGGTCTCGCGGCCATTGGCTCGGGTCTGCTGATGATGTCGCGTATCCGCACGCCCATCTTCGAACGGAACCCGTACCTGATGGGCGACGCGGCGTACGGCTTCACCTACGTGCTGCACGGCCTGGCCGGTGTGGGTTTCGTCGGCCTGATCATCGCGCACATCTACTTCGCGCTGCGGCCGGAGAAGTTCTGGCTGACCAAGTCGATGGTGTTCGGCACGATCACACGCCGGCAGTATCTCGAACATCACGATCCGGAACGCTGGGTCGCTTCGAAGGACGCATGACCCAGACTGGCACCGCGCTGGAGACACTCCAGCAGAAGGTTGACGCCATCGAAGGTGGCTACGAGTTCCTGCTGGCGTATGCCGCACAGGGACTGGCCACCGACGAAGGCACGGCACACAGCGAACAGCTTCGGACCTACCTGCAGCGGCTGGACGAGGGCATTGCCGGCCTCGAGCCGGCCGCGCGCCTCGTCATCGAGAGTGCTGGCGACCTGGAGGCGTTCGAAGACTTTCTCGCCGTCCTGCGAAGCGACGCCGCCGCCGCTCGCGCCGCCCTGAAGGTGGTCCGCTCGCGCACCGGCATCAGCTCGCAGCTCATCGACAACCTCAACGTCTCGACGCACCTGCGCGCCGTGCTCACGGATCTCTTCCTGCTCGACGAGGCGGTAAAAAAGTAGGTTCAGGGGTTTCAGGGAGAGCCTGCCGCGCCGGCTTGTCCGCCGAAGCTGCGGCAGCAGCGAAGGTGGAAGCTCGCGCGTGGTTCACACGAGGAAAGGCGGGTCTACGTTCCGCCTTTTGCCTTCTGCCTTTTGCCTTCTGCCTTCCTTCAGGCCGGAAGCGCCAGCGTGGCGCGGCAGCCTCTGGTACCCGTGCGGTTCTTGAGGGTCAGCGAACCGCCGTGGGCTTCGGCAATCTGGCGGCACAGCACCAGGCCGATGCCCGATCCACCGGGCTTGGTGGTGAAGAACGGCACGAACAGGTTGGCCGTGTTCGCCAGCCCCGGCCCATCGTCTTCGACCCAGATATCCACGCGGCCTTTCGATCGGCGCCAGCCGACGCGGACCGTGTGTCCGCCGGCTTCCAGCGCTGCATCGGCGGCATTGCGCAGCAGGTTGATGAAGAGCTGCTCCAGTTGATCCGAGTCGGCCAGGACGGTGACGTCCGGTCCCGGGCGGACGTCGACGGGGAGACGCGTCTCGAGTCCGGCCAGGCGCTGCAGGAATGGTTTCAGCAGCACCGGTGCCGGGCGCGGCGCGGGCAGGCGCGCGAGACGGGTGTAGGCACCCGTGAAGCGGCTCAGCGAGTCGGTACGCGAGGCAATCACCTGGAGACCGCTGCGCATGTCGTCGCGCCAGTCGGGCGGTGGCGGGTCGCGCTGGAGCAGCGTCTCGAGGCTGCCGGCAATGGACTTGATGGGGCCCAGCGAGTTGCCCAGTTCGTGGCCCAGCACACGAATGAGACGCTGCCACGCCTGGCGTTCCTGCTCGCGCAGCGGCCGGCTGACGTCCGAGAGCACCAGCAGGTCGTGG
>CAZZGM010000286.1:0-4807 GCA_964653955.1 uncultured Bifidobacteriaceae bacterium
CGCCGACGTCGAGCATGAACGCCGAGTTGTAATACCGAACCGGGGCGCCGGCCTCCAGTTCGTCGCTGCCGAACAGCAGCGGTACGCCCAGTGACTGCGCGAGCCCCCGCACACGCGCCTGTCCGGCCGGCTGCTCGTCGAAGAAGAACGGCGTGGCCGACTCGGGCCAGAGCACGAACTCGGCGCCTTCGGCCACCGCCGTCCGCGAGAGCGCCTCGTAGCGTTCGAGAATTTCGCCGGCCATGGCGCCATTCCATTTGTCTTCCTGGCGGACGTTTGCCTGCACCAGCCCCACCGTCACGGGAGTGCCCACGGACGTCAACCGGCTGTCGGCCAGACGCAGGCCGCCCCACATGGACACCACGGCGACCACACCGACCGTGGACACCAGCGCCGCGCGCTGCGACCGCCGCCCGAGCATGGCCACCAGCGCAAAGCCCGCATTGACGCCGGCCACCAGCAACGACAGCGAGTAGACACCTCCCACGCTGGCCAGCTGCGCCAGCGGAAGCAGCGTGACGGCGGTGTTTCCCAGCGGCATCCACGGGAAACCGCCAATCATCACCGTGGACCCGCGCAGGAACTCCAGGCTCACCCACGCGGCCGCGCCGAGCGGCACACCAATCCAGCCCAGGCGCCGAATCAGCAGGCCCGTGATACCCGCCGCCACGGCAATGTACAGCGACATGTACAGCACGAGCAGAAGCGCGGTCGCGATGGCCACGGGCCAGGCCAGTCCGCCAAACGTGCGCACGGTGTCGCCGGTCCAGTACAGCGTGCCGATGTAGAACACGGCCCCCGCCTGAAGGCCGTAGAAAAACCCGCGCCTGAAAGAAACGCCCGGCAGCACGCCTGGGCGGCCCCGCCAGCCGGCCAGCGCGATGAGCAGCGGTACAAGCGCCACCAGGGCCACCGCGCCGTGGCCGTATTTGGGAAACGACAGGGCGAGAAGCGCCCCGGTGAATAAAGCTAGGGCACGATCCAGGGGTCGAACTGCTCTTCTTTTTTCAGCCGTTCGGCCATCCGGCCGGCCTCGGCTCGGTCCCTGAACTTGCCGACCCGCACACGGTAGAGCGACGGAGCGCCCGCCGCGGGAGCGACGACGTAGGCGGTAAAGCCCTTGGAGATGAGACGCGTGGCAAGGGCATCGGCCTCTCGCCGTTCACGAAACGCCGACACCTGGATGGCAACGCCGGGGCCCGACGGTTCGCCGGGGACAGCGGACGCCGTCTGCGCGGCCGGTGCGGGAGCAGATGTCGCTGGGGCCGCGGGCGCCGGTGCGGGTTCCCGCCGCGCTGGCGCCGGTGGCGGCTCGTCCACCGGCTCGGCTCTCACGGGCGGCACATCGATATCACCGAGTCGCTCGGGTGGAGGCGTCGAGCCCTCGAGGCGTTTCGGGTAGGTGACGTCATCGGCCCCGACCGTGGGCTGGCTGTTGTTGCCCGAAGCGTCCACGGGAATCGGCGGCGCGATGTCGGCCCCCGACACGGCAGCCGTACCATCGGCCATCAGATCGCCACGCTCCATCCGTACGCCGCGCCCGACGAGCACACCGCACAGGAAGATGACAACCGAAACCACCGTGACGGCCATGAACAGGAACACCAACTGCTTGCCGTTCAGTTGGATCTCGTGGAACCCGTCGTCGTGCGCCTGGGTCGAGCTGGCCATAAGCGTCTGAAGGACTTGATATTAGCACTATCGGGTGGCGCCCAGCCGCGCCTTCAGGGCCAGCACCGCCGGGTCGCGTGGCGCGAGCACGGTCGCACGGTCGGCAGCGGCACGCGCTGCGGGCAGGTCGGGGGCTTCGATGAGCGCGCTCGCCAGCGCCACCAGTGTGGCGGCACTCTCCTCACTCCATACGGCAATCTTCAACGCCTGCACCGCATCATCGATGCGGCCGGCGCGCATGTGGATACGGCCAACCAGCAGGTGTGCCTCGGCCAGGTAGGGCGAGAGGTAGATGGAACGCTGCAATTCCCGCATGGCGTCACGATCCGAGCCGCGCTCGAACGCCCGCCGTCCCGCGTCGAGATGAAACGCCGCCAGCTTGGCCTGTTCGCGCTGGCCGGACGCCGTCAGCCGCATGTCGACGTCCGTCGTGTCGGCGCGCAGGCTCGACTGGAGCCGCTCCAGTCCGCGCGGCACGGGAGCCGGCGCAGCCGCAGGCCGTCCCTCGGGTGGCGCATAACGCTCCGACAACCGGCGCGCCAGCTCTCGTTCGCGCTCGGCCTCCGCCCGGGCCCCCATCTGCTGCAGGGCGGCGGCCAGCACGTAGTGCGCGTCACCATCGGCGGGATTGCGGCGCACGGCTTCCCTCAGCCAATACACGGCCCCGTTGGCATCGCGTTCGAGCCAATAGGCGTACCCGAGGTTGAAGAAGGGATCGGCGTCGGCCGGCGCCATTTCCGTAGCGAGGTTGAAGTAGTAGGTGGCCGACCCGGTTTGTGGCGTCCCGCCACGCCGCAACTGGACGACGCCAAGCGCGTTGGCCACGGCGGCCTCCGGCGCCTGCTTCAGCAGGTTGCTCAGCACGCTGAACGCGTCACCATCCCGCTTCAGCCGGATGAGCGACAGGGCCGCCAGATAACGGGCTTCGTCAGCGACCGGGCTGTGGTCGGCAATGGGCTCGACGTGGCCGAGCGCCTGCTGGTGTTCTCCCTGATCGGTGTGATGACGCCACAGGGCCAGGCGCACCAGGTCGTAGCCCGGCGCGGCCTTCAGCGCCTGCTCGAGGGCGACGCGCGCGCCAATCGGCGATTCTGCAATCAGGCCGCGCGTCAACCACTCGAACGCCAGGAGCGACGGCGGCGGCGTCCACGCGTACTCTGCGGCGGCGCCGCCCGCGAGTTGCGTGCCCAGATCCTCCACGAGTTCGAAAAGCCGGGCCGCCTCCCCCTTCACGGTGACTGGCGCGCTCAACCGCGCCGTGTCCAGCAGGATCGTCCGGGCCGTGAGGATCAAGCCGGTCGCGTCGGGCTCGACAGTACCCACGACAATCGCGCCCGCGCCAACCAACTGGCCGACCTTGATAGCCGAAGCCCGGCTGAGTGCCGTGGTGGTGGGGAGTTGCAACCGCTCGAAGGCGATGTTCCGCTCGTCGCGGCCAACCACCACGACGCCGCGTGACTCGAGGATTTCGTCGAGCAATACCGCCACGCCCTCGCGCATCCAGTGCACGCGGGAGTCACCGGCCGGTCCGTCGAACGGCAGCACAACCGTGACCGCGCCAGCGGCATCCTGAGCCGACGCACCGGCGGCGAGCGTGGCCACGAGCATCAGCGCAGTCCAGACCCGCTTCATCGCAAATCCAGTACGGCCGGCGCAGCAGCCGGCGGTGCCCCGCGTACGACAATAGTCATGCGGCACGCGGGTGCTTCCTCATCCAGGCCCACATCACCATCCACATGACACAGCCGCAGACACTCTTGATACGCCGCCGCATAAAAGCGGCGCATCGGCACGGCTGCCGGCTCTCGCAGGTAGTCGAAGAGCGGCGAGCGGATTTCCACCGTCGCCTGACCGCGCCGGAGCCGCGTCTTGACGCGTGATTGACCAATGGTCTGGATGACGAGCGTTCGCGCAATCCCAAGTGCCGCGCGGGAACGCCACGGCACCGGCATGCGGCAGGTGAACGCGTGCCGCGTGGCCGATCGCCCTTCGTGCATCCATTCGGCCGCGCACACGCCAGCCCGAGCCGGAATGTCCCGGTCGAGAGGCGATGTTTCCCGTTGAAGGAAACTGAGGACTGCCCCGAGCGGCGCCAGCCCCATTCGTCCGTCACGAAGTCCGGTCGGGCTGAGCCAGTTCTCGTAGAACTCCAGCCGCGTCGGAGAAACGTCTGCGATGCCCTGGTGGAGGCTGGCAATGAGCAGACGGCCGATCCCCGCGTCAACCATGTGCTGTGCTTCAGTTCACTGTAGAATGCGAAGGGGCCTGCGGACACGGCCCGTCTCGACCGATGTCGCGCGTAGAGCGTACCGCACCGGTCTGGCCGAGTCAACGAACCGACACGCATGATATTGCCCCTCCACGAATCCCTGAAGGACCGTCTGCGCACGGTCCTGGCCTCGTCCTACGGCCTCGGCGACGACGCCGGCGTGACCATTGCCATCGAGACCCCGCCCAATCGGGCGCTGGGCGATCTCGGCACGCCGGTCGCGTTCGACCTCGCCCGCCGCCTGCGCAAGGCCCCACGCGTCATCGCACAGGAAATTGCCTCGGCGCTGGGTGCCGTCGCCGGCGTGTCGCGTGTGGAGGCCGCGCCAAACGGCTACCTCAACGTCTTCATCGACCGCCCGGCATACCTGCTCACGCGGCTCGGCCTCGCCGGCTCACTGCCTGCCCCACCCCCGCCCGACGGCAAGACCATCGTCGAACACACCGCCATCAACCCGAACAAGGCGGCGCACATCGGCCATCTGCGCAATGCCGCGCTCGGCGACACACTCGTGCGTGTACTCCGCTTCCGCGGCACGCCGGTGGAGGTGCAGAACTACATCGACGACACGGGCGTGCAGGTTGCCGACGTCGTGGTCGGCTTCCAGGTGCTCGAGAACAAGAGCCTCGACGACGTCCGCGCCCTGGCCGACAGCACGCGGTTCGACTACTACTGCTGGGACCTGTATGCGCGGGTCACCGAGTGGTACGACGGCAACAAGGAGCGCCTGCAGATCAGGGCCGATGCGCTGCACGCCATCGAACACGGCGCCGAACCCGCCGCCAGTCTTGCCGCGTTCATCGCGGATCGTATCGTCCGGTGCCACCTGAAGACGATGGCCCGGCTGCACATCGACTACGAGTTGCT
>CAZZGM010000287.1:0-2009 GCA_964653955.1 uncultured Bifidobacteriaceae bacterium
CCTGCAGGTTGCCAAACAGCGCGTTGGCCGACGTGTCGCTGCCGGTGAGGAACACGCCCAGCCAGCCGACGACGGCGCTGAAGAAGGGGAATGCCACCCCGGTCGTGGCCAGCGCCAGGCCAAGCGTGGAGGTCATGCCCGAGTAGTTCATCAGGTAGGCCAGGCCCAACATCGACGCAATGGTGAGCATGGCCATCGACAGCTGCTTGAACGTGGCCTTGTAGATGTTGACGAACTGCCGCGGCTTCACACCCAGCACCGCCGCCGTGACGATGGTGGCCAGGAAGCAGGCCGTGCCCGACGCGCTCAGCCAGTTGAGCGTGAACACGGCGGCGTAAGGCGCGGGTTCAGCCGTGACCGGCGGGATGCGCGTGATGGCATTGTGCAGGCCGGGCACCATGATGCCGTTGAGGCCGGTGGCGGCCTGCGGCAGGAAGGACGGCATGACGCCGTTGGTCCAGGAGTCGAGTGCCAGCTTCACCGCCGGTTCGCCCCAGGCCAGCACGAACACCACCAGCATGGCGTAGGGCATCCACGCCATCATGATGTCGCGCCCCGAGTGCCTGGAGGCGGTGAGCGACACCGGCTGGTCGCCTTCGAGCCGCATGATGGACGCCGGCTTCCACAGCTTCAGCACCACCACCATCACGAAGATGCACGTGAGCGAGCTGAGGATGTCGGTGAGTTCGGGGCCGATGTAGTTCGAGACGAAGAACTGCATGCCGGCAAATGACACACCGCACGCGATGATGGCCGGCAGCACTTCCAGGGCCTTCTGACGCCCCGCCATCACCACAATCAGGTAGCCGGGAATGACCACGGAAATCATCGCGCAGAGGCGGCCGATCATGGCCGACAGCGGCATGACGGGGAGGCCTGTGACAGCGGCCAGCGTGGTGACGGGAATGCCAATGGACCCGAACGCCACCGGCGCCGTATTGGCCAGCAGGCAGATGCCCGCCGCATAGAACGGGTTGAAGCCGAGGCCCGCGAGCATGGCACCCGACACCGCGACCGGTGCGCCAAATCCCGCCGCACCTTCGATGAAGGCGCCGAACGAGAAGGCAATGAACATGGCCTGCAGCCGGCGGTCGTCGGTGAGGCTGCCGACCGAGTCCTTGATGATCTCGAACTTGCCGGTGTCCACCGCCAGCCGGTAGAGCATGATCGACGCGAACACGATCCAGGCGATGGGAAACAACCCGTACGCCGCGCCGTATAAAGTCGAGATGATTGCCAGTTGCGCCGGCATGCCGTAGACGGCCACGGACACCAGCAGCGCCGTGACGAGCGCCGACAGCGCTGCCTTCCACGCAGGCGTCCGCCAGACGCCGAGGAGCAGGAAAAGCACCACGATGGGCAGGGCGGCCACTGGTGCGGACAGGGCGAGACTGCCGCCCAGGGGTTCGTAGTTGTGCTGCCACATAGGGATGATCCGGCGCTCCGAAAGGTGTGTGCCTTATAGCACAGGCCTCCCACATTCACCATCCGCACCCCGCGGCCATGCGTGGCCGGCGCAATCACGGGCGCGTTGGCCGGTGCGGCAGATGGTGCGAGAAACCGTGAAGGAGGGCAGCGTGACCAACGCGAGATGACGTGAAAGAAGGACGAGAGCGGGCTCGTCCTTCTTCACATCGACGGGTGCGTGACTACGACGTTGGCGCTGCGGTGCTGGCCAGGAAGGGCTCGACTTCCGCGAGGATGGGTTCCGAACGTCCGAAGCTGTCGGAGTAGCTGAGACCGCTGACGGCCTTGAACGTCACCTTGGTGCCCGCGAGCTTGCCGTCATAGGTCTTGGCCAGCGCCATGCCCGACTCGTCGGCCGCGCCCATCAGCCACAACGTGGGCACCTTGATGTCCGCGGGTTCGAGCGCCGGGTAATCGGCCAGTGCACCAAGCGCAATGGCCTGGACGGCCACGCCGGCCTTCCACGCCTCGCGGTCGCCGGGCGACATCTGCGACAGGTCCAGCGTGCCGACCACCTGCTTCCATTTGGCAATGTCGTCCCG
>CAZZGM010000287.1:2019-2614 GCA_964653955.1 uncultured Bifidobacteriaceae bacterium
TGCTGCGCCATCACCGGTTCCCAGCGTGCTTTCATCGCGACGATGGCGTCCTTTACCGGACCACTCAGCGTGGGACCCATGTCCGCGCCGACGAGCACCGCGGAAATCACCCGGTCCTCCGACCGCGCCGCCATGTGCCGGACGATGCTGGCACCGTGACCGAAGCCCCACGCGTGGAACTTCTCCGCGCCGGCCGCATCGGCCACGGCCATGATGTCCTCGATCATCTTGTCGAGCGCGTAGGCTTCGGCGGTGTCGGGCCGATCGCTTTCGCCCTGCCCGCGCAGGTCCATCGTGATGACGGTGAACTTCTTGGACAGCGGCTCCACGTAGCCGCGGTCGGCCCAAGACTTGCGATTCTGGCCGCCGCCGTGCACCAGCAGCAGCGCCGGGCCGCTGCCCGTCTTTTCCCAGGCAATCATCGTCCCGTCGGGTGACTTGGCCTTGGTGGTGCTGGCGGCCTGCGCACGGGCTGGCGCGGGCGCCTGGCCGGCGGGCGCACCGGCGGCAGCGGGGGTGGATGTGCCCTCGGCAGGTGCCGAGGGGGTGGTGCGGACCGACTGGGTCGTCGGGGCGCAGCCGGCGGCCATCACGG
>CAZZGM010000287.1:2624-4798 GCA_964653955.1 uncultured Bifidobacteriaceae bacterium
TCACGGCCACCAGGCCCGCCGCAACCGCCGGGCGACACACCGATGTCAGGGCATACGTCGTGATCATGAAGGGAAGTGATACCACACCGGAGCATACGACGTGTGGCCGAATGTCATGGACTGAGCCATGAGACAGTAGAAGGCCGTGACCGACCCCCAGCATCCGGCCCAGGCCGGCGCCGCCCGGCCCGAGCCCGGGATGCCGTCCTCGTCCGGGGCGCGCTCGCTGTTCGTCGACCTGGGCAGGTCGGCGGCCGTGCTGATGATGCTGCAGGGCCACACGATTGACGCCCTGCTGGCCACGGACCTGCGCACGGGCACGCTCTATCAGTCGTGGTCCTTCCTGCGCGGACTCACGTCCTGCACGTTCCTCCTGTTGTCCGGGTTCGTGTTCACCATTGCCACGCTCCGGCACTGGTCCTCGCACCTCGCCCCGGGCGCTCCGGTGTACCGCCGCCTCCGGCGGTTCGGGTTTTTCCTGATTCTCGGCTACGCCCTGCACTTCCCCGTGACCTCGTTCAGCCGGCTCGCTACCATGAGCGACGAACGCTGGCGCAGCTTCCTGGTGGTGGACGTGCTCCAGTGCATTGCCGTGAGCCTGCTCGGGTTGCAGGCGCTGGTGATGATGACGCGCACACCCCGGCGTTATGCGCTGGTTGCCGGTGCCGCCTGCGTGCTGGTGGTGTTTTCGTGGCCGCACGTCTGGGCCATCGACTGGTCGTTCCTGCCCGACTCGATGGCAGCTTATCTCACGTCGAACGACGGTTCGCTGTTTCCGCTGGTCCCGTGGAGCGGCTACGTGCTGTTTGGCGCCGTCCTTGGCGTGCTGTACGTGCGCGAAGGACGCACCAACCTGCGCGCGCTCACCAACCGCTATCTGCTGGGCGGTGGCCTGACGCTGCTGGGGGCTTCCATCGTGTCGCGATGGCTTCCCGCCGACCTGCTCGGGGGCACCACGTTCTGGTACGACTATCCGTCCCAGTTCATGATGCGCACGGGCCTGGTGCTGCTGGTGCTGTCCGCGGCCTCGCGCATCAGCCGCAGCATCACCCACCGGCCGCCACTGGTACACGCGCTGGCGCAGGAATCGCTGATGGTGTATGCCGTGCACCTGTGCCTCGTGTACGGCTCCATCTGGAACAACGGTCTTTACCAGCGCATTGGTCCACAGCTCGACTGGTGGTCGGCTGGCGCGTTCGCCGCCGGCATCTGGTCGCTGATGATCCTGTGGGCGCTGGCCTGGAACTGGGTGAAGCGCGCGCATCCGCAGGTGGCCCGCGGCCTGCGCCTGGCCACCACGGCTGTGCTGGTGTGGCAGCTCCGTTGAGGTTTGTATCGTCGATTTCTGAAGCGCCCGTTCCGCAGGACCGGGCCGAGACACGCCGTTGAGCGTCAATGTCGGTACTTGAGTTTTCGTTGATACGCTCCACTAGAATGGCGGGCGGAGGATTGAGGTGATGATGCGACCCCTGTGGACAGCGGTGCTGGTACTGATGACGGCGGGTGTGGTGCCGGCGGCGGCCCAGACGGTCATGCGTTCGGCGCTGCACGACTACCGTGTGGTGACGGTGGCAGAGGGGCTGGTGCAGCCGTGGTCGATGGCGTTTCTGCCCGGTGGCGACATGCTCATCACCGAACGCCCGGGCCGCCTGCGCATCGTCCGCAACGGCAAGCTGTTGCCCAACGCGGTGGAAGGTGTGCCGCAGGTGCTGTATCAGGGACAGGGTGGACTGCTCGAAGTGGCGCCGCATCCCGACTTCGCATCGAACCGCCTGCTCTACATCAGCTACTCGAAGCCCAACGCCGACGGGAAGTCGGGCACGACGGCCCTCATCCGCGGCCGTTTCGAAAACGACCGCCTGAGTGGCGTCGAGCAGTTGTTCGAATCGGTGTCGGTGGGACGCGGACACTATGGCGGCAAGATTGCCTTCGACGGCAAGGGGCACGTGTTTCTGTCGCTGGGCGACCGGCAGGTGCCGCCGGAAGGCGATCTCGAGAAGCATCCCGCGCAGGACCTCTCCAACCATCACGGTGTCATCGTCCGGCTGATGGAGGACGGCAAGGTGCCCGCGGACAACCCGTTCGTGAACCGCCAGGGGGCGCGTCCCGAGATCTGGAGCTACGGCCACCGCAACGTCCAGGGCCTGGCCATCGATGCACAGACGGGGAACGTG
>CAZZGM010000288.1:0-1119 GCA_964653955.1 uncultured Bifidobacteriaceae bacterium
GCAGCTCCACCGTCTCCTGCCGCGAATCCAGAATGCCGTCCACCGGAAACGCCGACTGCCAGCTCCGTGCGTCCAGCGAATATTCGACACGCTTGATGGCCGAGTCGCTGTCGCGGACCTCGCGGCGCACCAGGAACCGGTCGCCCTCGCGCGTGACCGGAGCGATGGTGAGGGACGGTGCCGTGTTGTCGATGTCGAAGCTCGTGCTCTCCAGTTCCCCGGCCAGTGCCCGGCCTTCGGGGTTGGCACGAACATCCGACGCCACCACCTTCAGCACATAGGTGCCGTTGGGGACGGACGTGGTATCCCACACCGTCAACGCCTCACGCAGGCCGCGGCGCAGCGGACGCCAGTCCACCTCGCCTTCGCGCCGGTAGTGGACGTCGTAGGTGAGTTCGTCGCCGTTCTCGTCCTCGGCACGCCACTGGAAGGTCTGGAGACCGCGCTGATAAATGCGTCGGCCCAGCGTGGGTGATGCGGCCTGCCCCGGACCTTGACCGGCCAGGCGCCGGTCGTCCGGTTCTTCGTCGAAGCCGGCAATTTCGGTTTCGCCGGTAGAGAAGGGCTTCTGGAAAACCACACCGGGCGGGTGCACGGTCACGGACTCGACGCGCGGACGGATGTTGCGTGGAAGGTAGGCCGCCGAGACGGAGGTCAGCACTGGCGTGGTGGTGCCGCCGTTGAGTACCACACGCCATTGGAGATAACGCGCGTTGGGGCTCGTGATGGGGGAGCCGGTTGGCACCGTGTATGGTCCGCTCCAGTCGCTCCATGCTTCGTCGGGCGTGCGGGTGTTACCCGAACGTGTGTAGACCTCGACCGACGTGCCCGTCGGTGTGGCGGCGCGCCACGACACGACGCCCCAACTGGCGACCAGGCGCGCGTCCTTCACGTCCGATTCGTAGGTGCCACGCCGGGCGCGCGCGTTCGACATGGCCACCAGCAGTCCGGGATTGGCCGTCGTCAGCAATGTCCGCTCGCCGGCCCGATGCAGCTGTGTGACGTGCTGAGCGGGGACGCGCGCCAGCAGTTCGGCCTGAACGGGATCGCCGGAGAGCCGGAACACCTTGCCGGAGTTGCCGGTCGCCACCACGAGGGCGCCACCCGGTTCGGGCTGTA
>CAZZGM010000288.1:1129-4786 GCA_964653955.1 uncultured Bifidobacteriaceae bacterium
TGGCAAACGACATGATTTCGGCCGAGACGGAGGCCGTGGGTGGCGGAGGCTCCGGCGGCGTGATGTCCACCGACTCCCCGCCACCGCCGCCATTCGAACGGCCGTTGAGCGCGGCAGCGTAAATCAGTCCCTTCTCGTCCAGCTTCAGCGAGCGGACTTCCTGGTAGGAGGTGTCGAGCAGCAGAAAACCCTTGCCCGCGGTGTCGACCCTGAAGACGCGGCCGGGATTGCCCGTGCCGACCAGCACCTGGCCGGCCGTATCGAACGCCAGCGCCACGGCATGTGCCGCCCTGGTATCGAACAGCACGGTGCCCTGACCATCCGGGGTAATCCGGTACACGCGTCCCTTGTCGCCCGTGGCGGCGTACACCACACCCTTGCCATCGACGGTCAGTGCCCAGATGTATTTGTCCTCGGGATCGAAGAATGTGGTGGCTTCGCCGCGTGCGTTGACCCGGTAGATGCGGCCGTCCGGCGAGGTGCCGACATACAGCCCGCCGTCGGGTGCTGGTGCCAGCGCGTGGACCTCGAGTTCCGGGCTGTCATAAAACAGCTCGCCCGTGCCGCTGGCCGCCACCTTGAATACCTTGCCGTCGTTGCCGGTCCCCAGATAACGCGTGCCGTCAGCCGCCTGCACCATCGACCACACGACCGACACCGCGCCGTCGAAGATCTGTTCGACAGCCGGCCCAAGTGTCAGCCGTCCGTGCTGATCGATGGAGAGTTGGTCGACCTCGCCACGCAGGAAGTCGGCCTGCGTGGCCGATTGCCAGAAACCGGGTGCGGCCGACAGACCGAGAGTACAGAGGACCAGGACGAGGCCGGCGGCCAGGCCTCGCGAGTAGCGCGTGTCAGTCATCAGGGGTGGCCGAGAGAGAAAGTCAGCTGGCGCGAACCGGTGACGGCGAGGTCCAGCGGGACCTCCCACTCGGCGCGCAGGGCCGAACGCATCGATGTCACGTTACCGGTGCTGCGATCGGATTCGAGCACCGCCAGCACCGAGGGTGGCAAGCCGCTCATCGGCTCGCCACTGACCACTGCGCCGGGTGCATCCGTGGAGAGGCGCACATAGAGGCGATTGCTGCGGCGGGTCCGGTTGAACGTGCGGATGATGTCCGCGGGACGCTGCAGGTCGGCGCCTCGCAGATCGCGCCGGTCGTCGGCGGAGGCGCGGGCGCCATCGGCCACGAGCAGGCGCACCGAGCCGGTGAGGTTGGGTGGAATCGAGACCGGCACGCGCTTCAGGATTTCCTCGCCGCGTGTTCCGCGCAGCACCACCGAGAGCTGCGCATCGCTGCCGGCCCGGGGGCGCTGCGTGTCGAGCCACACACGCTCGATACGCGCCGTGCGGGCTTCTTCGGACGCCTCGATGGTGAGCGTGATGCGCTCCACGTCCACCGGTTCCGAGGTGTTCCTGAACAACTGCGTGAGCGGTCCCGCGATATACGCCGCCGCGGTCCCCACGGGCTGATCACCGGTGAAGATGTCTTCGAAGTCGAGCGTGCCGTGCGAGCGGATGTCGGCCGTGCCGCGAATAGTGAAGGAGGCCGGCCCATTGGCGCGTTCGTACGCAGTGAGGATGTTGGCAACGGCGAGGTAGGTCAGGAGCGGAGTGAACGTCGTATCCCGGACCACACCGAACGAGAAGGTGCGTGGTCCCAGGCGGTCGGAGTTGAGCGCCACGCGCATCGGGATGAGCGTGGGCCCGGCGCCAAGCGTGCCCGCAATGGCGGTCGCACGATCCTGCTGGAGCGTGCCGATGACGCTGCCGAAGCTGGCCAGCTTGCTCGACTGCATGAGGCTGGGCAGGACGACCATCACCTCGGCGCTCGTCATCGGAAATTCCGTGGGGCCGAGGTTGTAGAGCGGATGGCCGAACGCATACACGCGCGTACCGTCTATGTGGGTGACCGTGCCGGTAGCGCCCAGGTCGAAATCGCCGTTCAGCAACGACACGCCCACGGCATCGCCCGGGGCCAGGGGCCGTGACGGCTCCGCCGCATGAGCCGATGGTGACGAACCAGCCGCCTGACCGGCCACCGGCAAGAAACCACCGGCGCTGAATGCGGCCGCCAGCGGTTCGATGACGCCCGGGGCAAAACCACTGGCCACCAGCGGAACGGCAATAGGCGTCAGCCGGGCGCCGGCCGCCACCGGTGTACCGGACACGGACGGCAAGGCAATGTCCGGCCGTGCGAAACCGAGATCCCGCGCCCAGACACGAATCAGTTCGTCCGGCTGCACCGGCCAGTTCAATGCCACCGGACGCACGGTGCGTGACGGCCCGCCCATGGTGGTGGCATCCGTCATTTCCGCAATGGGCGTGATGCCGGCAATGGGCTCGGTGGAGAACTGGCCGAGCGAATAGGACACGGCGCCAATCAGCCGCCCGTCCACGTAGACGGGGCTGCCGCTCATGCCGGCAATGACACCCGTACGCGCCAGCGGACCACCTTCGAGCCGCGCCAGGATGAGATCGCGATTGGGCGCGATGACATTGCGCAACACCCCGAGGATGTGCGCGCGAAACTCCTCGAGTTCGTTGCCCTGGAACACCGTCCGTCCGACACCCACCATGCCGGGCTTGACGTCATCAATCGACATCATGGCCGTCTGGGCCGCAGGGCTGGCCGCCATCCAGAGGGCAAGCAGGGCACACGGGAGGAGGAGCGGGCGAAGCATGAACATGGCGCTGTAAGGAGCCTTGCAGGGCGTTCTTGTCCAATACTACGCGATGTGTTACCGTTTCGGAGTTCGTATGCACGCTCCTGTCGTCCTCGCAACCGTCCTTCCCGCTGCGGGCGTTGTCGCTCAGCGCGGGGGCGGTGTGTTTGCGGGCTGGTGGTATTGGCGCTCAATTGAAGAGGTTGCCTGAGGGTTACGCGTCACACGCAATTCACGCCAAACACCGACGACTGAACGAGCGCCTCTTCACCCTTGGATGAAGAGGCGCTTTTTGCGTTTATGGACCATTCCACACTGTGTGTCACCGTGACGGCCGCAACGATGGCCGAATTGAGACGACGACGGGATTCGTGCCCGGCCGGCGTGCTGGTGGAGTTGCGTCTGGACGGTGTGGACCACCCGGATGTGGCCGGCGCGCTCGAAGGCCGGCACGGCCCCGTACTCATCACCTGCCGTCCGACGTGGGAAGGCGGCCGGTTCGACGGAAGCGAAGAGGAGCGCCTGCGTCTGCTCGACACGGCACTCGAAGCCGGGGCCGAGTACGTCGATGTGGAATGGCGCGCACTGACACCGGCCTTCGCCGACGGCGGGCATCGCCAGCGGCTGGTGGTGTCGATGCACGACTTCAGTGGGGTGCCGCGCGATCTCGACGATCGAGTCGCGGCCATGAGCGCCACCGGTGCCGGCGTCGTGAAAGCGGCCGTCACCGCGCACCGGCTGGTGGATAACCTGCCGCTGCTGGACGTCGCGCGCCGGCGCGGCGCACCCACCGTGGCGCTGGCCATGGGCGACGCTGGACTACCGTCGCGTGTGCTCGCGCGGCGGTTCGGATCGGCCTGGACGTATGCGTCGCTGGACGCGCCGGTCGCACCGGGCCAGCCCGATGTGACCCGGCTGCTGGGGGAGTACCGCTTTGCCGCGCTCGGGCCCGGCACCGCACTCTATGGTGTCGTGGGACGGCCCGTGGCGCAC
>CAZZGM010000289.1:0-976 GCA_964653955.1 uncultured Bifidobacteriaceae bacterium
CGATGGGCATGGTGGACGATGCGGCCCCGGAGAGGGGCGGCGCCACCGCGCCTCCAAGAAGAGGACGCGCGGCTGCGGCTCGCGCCAGGTCCGCCGGCCACGGCGTCGCGCCAGTACGCGGCATGGTTGGTGGCACCGCCGCACCGCCGGACTCGCCCGACTTGAGGCTGTCGTAAATGCCCCACGCCACGCCGGCGGCCGCCAGCAGGCCGCTGGCGGTAATCAGCCCCTTGTTGCCGGAGACGAACGCGGCCGTCCTGCCGGCCGCCTTGCGTCCGGAGCGTCCGAGTGCACCGTTGAGGAAGAGCGCGAGCAAGCGTGCCGGATCGTTCACCGCAAACTCCTGTGACGAAATACGGGCCACGGGGCCGAAGGTTCCACGGCCGGCACCTGTCTATGTCAGAGGCGCGTGTTCACCGGCGGCTTCGGCGGAGTCATCGTCGGTGTTTCGGGCGTCCAGTCTTCGCCCGGATTGATGAACCGGTTGGTTTCCAGCCTGTACTGCTTGTCGTACAACTGCCGGTAGCGGCCATCATGCGCGAGCAGTTCCTCGTGCGAGCCGCGGTCCACGACCTCGCCGCCTTCGAGGACCAGAATCTGGTCGGCACTGCGAATGGTGGACAGCCGGTGCGCGATGACAAAGGTGGTGCGCCCCGTGCGCAGGGCCTTCAGGCCATCCTGGATCATCTCTTCGCTTTCACTGTCGAGACTCGACGTGGCTTCGTCCAGGATGAGCACACGCGGTTGCGCCAGGACGGCACGGGCAATGGATACACGCTGCCGTTGTCCGCCCGACAGCTTGACACCACGTTCGCCGACCACGGTGTCGTACCCTTCGGGGAACCGCAGGATGAACTCCTCGCAGTGTGCCACGCGAGCCGCGTCGCGAATCTCCTCGATCGTGGCCCCCGGCCGCGCATAGCCGATGTTTTCGGTGATGGTGCCGTCGAACAGGAAGCTCTCCTGCAGCACCGAC
>CAZZGM010000289.1:986-3220 GCA_964653955.1 uncultured Bifidobacteriaceae bacterium
CGCCAGTTGCTCCCGATAGTCGCGCAGCGGCACATCGTCCAGGTTGCGTCCGTCCACGAGGATGCGCCCCTTCAGTGGACGATTGAACGCCATCAGGAGGCTGATGAGCGTGCTCTTCCCCGAGCCGCTGGAACCGACGAGCGCGGTGGTGGTCCCCGGCGCGGCGTGAAAGGTGATGCCCCTCAGCACGGGCTGGTCCGGATGGTACTCGAACCACACGTCCTCGAAGCGGATGTCGCCGGTGATCGGCCCCAACGGCGCCTTGCCGGCGTCCACATCGTCTTCGGTTTCCATATCGAGGATTTCGCGGATACGGTCCAGCCCGGCGAACGCCTCGGTAATCTGCGTACCGATGCTGGCAATGGAAATGAGCGGTGCCGCCAGCAGGCCGATGAAGAAGACGTACATGACGAAGTCGCCCAGGGTCATGCGGCCGGCCAGGATGTCGCCGCCGCCGATCCAGATCATCACCACGCCAATCACGCCAATGATGACCGTGCTGCCCGACGTCGCGGCCGATACGCCCATCATCGACGCCGCGATGTTGCGAAACAGCCGGTGCGCACCTTTCGTGAAAACAATCTCCTCACGCTTCTCGGCGGTGTAGCTCTTCACCACGCGAATGCCGCCCAGCGCCTCGGTCAGCCGTCCGCTCACCTCCGCCTGAATCTTGCCACGCTCGCGGAAGAGCGGGCGCAGGCGCTGGAACGCGTACGCCATGCCGCCGCCGAAGATGCCGAGCACCACTGCGGTCACCAGCGTCAGCCGCCAGTTGAGATACAGCAGCACCCCCATCGCGATGACGGATGTGACCAGCCCACCGACGAGCGACACCAGGCCGGTGCCCACCAGGTTCCGGATGCCCTCGGCGTCGGTCATGATGCGCGTCAGCAGCACGCCCGTCTGCGTGGAGTCGAAATAGCGCACGGGCAGTCGCATCACCTTGGCCTGCACCCGCTTGCGCATGTCGGTAATGGCCCGCTGCGCCGCCACGCCCAGCAGTTGCGACAGCGCAAAGCTGGTGATGGCCTGCACCACGGTGGCTGCTCCGGCCGCCAGCGCAATGGGCCGCAGCAGGTCGTGACGTCCCTGGCCAATCACGTCATCCACGACAACCTTCGACAGCGCCGGCAACACCACACCCGAGAGGCGCGAGACGAGCATCAGCGCCAGGCCCAGAAAGAGGCGTTTACGGTGCGCGTACAGCAGTTCCCGCGCTTCGCGCCAGGCCGCGCTGGCGTTGAACGGCTTTTTCGGGGTGTCCACCGCGGCACGGCCGCCGGTGCCAGCCGGCGAACGTTCCGCCCTGGTCATGCGTGGTGCTCCGGATCGCAAAAGGGCCATGGTACGGTCAGTTGAGTGCGAAGGGCACGGCCAGCGTGAACGGTGCGATGCGGGCCTGGAAGGCATCGCCCTTCGGCGTCACCATCGTGTAACTGCCATGCATCGTGCCGACGTTGGTCTTGAGTGGACAGAAGCTGGTGTACTCGAACTGCGTTCCCGGCTGGAGGACAGGCTGCTCACCCACCACGCCCGGCCCCTGCACTTCTTCGGTCTCGCCTTCCGCGTTGGTGATGATCCAGTGCCGGCTGATGAGCTGCGCCGTCTCGGTACCCACGTTGGAAATGGTGATGTGATAGGCGAAGACGTACTGATCCTCGCGCGGAGAACTGCGCTCGGGGAGAAATTCCGTGCTCACCTGGACCCGGATGCCATTCGTCGTGGTGTCGCTCACGGAACCATTATCTCAGGGTCTTCAGTCGAGGTGGCCGCGCTCGGCATCGCCCATCTCGACACGGCCTGACGGGAAGTACTCCTTCCAGCGCTCGGTCACGCGCGCGGCAATGTCGTCGCGACAGGTAAGCTCGGCCGGATACCACGGCTTCATCCGGGCATCGATGAGCACCGGCCCTTCGTAGCTGACATGGTTCCGTACCACCCGCGTGGCTGCCGCATGAATGTCGGCTCCGGGCTCGAAGCGCGTGAAGGTCGTCCACAGGAAGTTCATCGCGCTGCGCGCCGCCCTCGCCGCATCGTCCGTCAGGACGACGAGCGGCCAGCCGGCAAACGCCGTGTGCGCGGCCAGCCGCGCCGCGGCACCGGTATCGGCGGCAAACGACGGTCCCTGGACCACCAGGCAGCCGCCGCAGAACACGCGCACGTCCGTGACGTCCGGAGGCGGCGCCACCTCAGGGTGGAACTCGCGCGGCAGATCGCGGACCGGCTCCCCCACG
>CAZZGM010000289.1:3230-4785 GCA_964653955.1 uncultured Bifidobacteriaceae bacterium
CCCACGCCCAGCCACACGCCCTTCGACCCTTCGTTGACGGACGGTCCGGTGTAGTCGAGCGTATCCATCGAAAGATTCGAGAACACGTACAGATCGGTGCGCGGATCCGTACGCGCCAGCACGTGCTCGAGCGTCGCCCGAAAGTCCTTCAGGTCCACGGCACGGTCGGTGACCAGCAGGAACTTCGTCAACGACAACTGTCCTTCGCCGAGAATTCGGAACGCGCTGGCCATGGCCTCACGCCGGTAGCGCTGCTTCACGACCGCCGCCGCCAGCGAGTGATAGCCGGTTTCGCCGTAGGACCACAGTTGCTCGACCGCCGGCATCACCAGCGGAAACAGCGGCGACAACAGCTCCTGCAGGAGGTCGCCAATATAGAAGTCTTCCTGCCGCGGCTTGCCGACCACCGTCGCCGGATAGATGGCATCGTGACGATGGGCGATCTGCCGGATGTGGAATTCGGGATAGTCGTGCTGCAGCGAGTAGTAGCCGTAGTGATCCCCGAACGGTCCCTCGGGCCGCCGCACGTGCGGGGGCACCTCGCCCATCAGCGCGAACTCCGCCGTCGCGACCAGCGCGTGCGGATGTCCGTCCGGCCCCGGCACCATCGGCAGGCGCCGTCCGGCAATGAGCGATGCCAGCATCGTTTCGGGCACGTTCTCTGGCAGCGGTGCAATGGCCGCCAGCATCAACGCCGGCGGGCCGCCGAGAAACACCGTCACCGGCAGCGCCTGGTTGCGCGCTTCGGCCACCTGATAGTGAAAGCCGCCGCCCTTGCCAATCTGCCAGTGCATGCCCGTCGTCCGTGCGTCGTGCACGTGCAGGCGATACATGGCCAGGTTCGGCCCCTTGCCATCCGGATGCTGCGTGTAGACGAGCGGCAGCGTGACGAAGGGCCCGCCGTCCTCCGGCCATGACGTGATGACCGGGAGGCGATCCAGGCCGAGATTCTGCGTCACCACTTCGGTCACGGGGCCACTCCGCCGACGCGACAGCCCCACCTTCATCAGCTCGCCCGCCAGTCCGCGCGCGCCCCACAACTTCGCCGGCGTCGGCGGCAGCAGCGTCTCGGCCAGGTGCACCACCTCGCGAATGAGCCGCAGCGGACGATCGCCAAACGCACGTTCCGCCCGCCGCGCCGTGCCAAACAGATTGGTGACCAGCGGAAAGGCCTTCCCCGTCACGTTCGTGAAGAGCAGCGCGGGTCCCCCGGCGGCAATCACACGGCGATGGATTTCCGCGATCTCGAGGGTGGCATCCACGGGCACCGTCACCTCGAGCACCTCGTGATCGCGGTTCAGCTCATGGAGGAAGGAACGCAGGTCAGGGAACATCGTGAACGACACGGCCTCCAATGAGGGTCAGCACGCTGCGCGCGCCGGTGAGATCGGCATCAGCGCGAAACGGATCCACCGACAACACGGCCAGGTCGGCCACCGCCCCCACGGACAGGTGTCCCTTGTCGCGTTCGGCACGCTCGGCAAACGCCGATCCCCGTGTAAACGCGGCAATGGCCTGTTCTGCCGTGAGCCGTTCGGCACCACGCGCAGGTGCC
>CAZZGM010000290.1:0-4779 GCA_964653955.1 uncultured Bifidobacteriaceae bacterium
TTGAGCACGAGATAGGCACGCGGGCTGCTGTTGCCGCCAAACGTGCTGTGATGGTCGTAGCGCATGCCGAGCGTCACCGCGACCATGCGCGTCAGGCGCCATTCGTCTTCAGCGAACAGCGCGTTCTGCTGATGGCCGTACGGCTCGGGCGCCACGGCGTCCACCATGTCAGCGTCCCACAACTGGCCGCCCACCGACAGCGTGTGCCGGCCGAGTGAGGCCACGAGCTTCGAGTCGACGAGCGTGTTGGTGGCTTCGAGCGTGCGCGCGTCGCCGGCCACCCGGCCGGGCGTGCCGGGCGGGATGGTACGGCCCAGCGTCTCGGTAGTGTTGCGCGTGAGGCTGGAGTCGAGCACGCCGAACCGGAAGCGGGCGGTGTGCGCCAGCAGGTACTGCCGGCGGTTGAAACTCATCTCCTCCGCATAGCCGCCCTGGATGCCGACCGTGCCGAGCTGACGCTCGCTGTTGTCGTAGGACTGCCACGAACCGTCCACGTCGAAAAAGATCTCGTGATCGCGGTGCGGGAGGTAGGTGATGCGGCCGCCGCCCGTGCGGATGTCGCTGCGGGTCGGGCTGAGGCCGAACGAGGTGATGGGCACTTCCTCGCCGTTCACGGTCTCGTAACGCAGCGCCGCGGCCTCGCGGCGGAACACGTTGCCGCGAATGGCCAGGCCGAGCTTGTTGGCGACGATGGGCCCCGTGAGGTAGGCGCCGGCCTGACCGGTGTCGCCGTAGTCGCGGTTGCCCTGCAGCGTGCCGTCAGCGGTGACCGAACCGGTCCAGCGCGTGCTCACCTTGCGCGTGATGACGTTGACCACGCCACCCATCGCGTCGGAACCATACAGTGTCGACATCGGGCCGCGCACCACCTCGATGCGCTCGATGGCGCCCATCGGCGGCATGAAGCTGGTGGCGGTTTCGCCGAAGCCGTTGGGCGTGACGCTGCCCGCCGCGTTCTGGCGGCGGCCGTCGATGAGCATCAGCGTGTAGTCGGCCGGCATGCCGCGCATGCTGATGGTGAGGCCGCCGGTCTTGCCGACGTCCTGCCCGACGTCCACGCCTTCCACGTCGACGAGGGCCTGCGCCAGGCTGGCGAAGCGGCGCGTCGCCAGTTCTTCGGCCCCCAGCACGGTGACGCTGGCCGGCGCGTTCCGCACCAGCTGCTCGAAGCCGCCGGCAGTGACGGTGACCGCTTCGGTGAAGCCGGCCACGTCCAGCTGCACATCGGCGATTTCAGTGCCCGCAACCGGCACCGACACCACACGGAACCCCGGCGCGAAGCCCGCTTTCTGGACGTGGAGGTTGTAGGAACCCTGGGGAACACGAACCGTAAAACGGCCTTCGCCATCGGTCGTGACCTCGACCACAGTGCCGGCGCATTCGACGAGCACCACGGCTCCGGGTACGGCGCCGGCGGAGAGGTCCACGACCCGTCCGGTGACGTCCACGGGCGTGCTGCCGGCCGGGCCTTCACAGGCGGCCTGGGCGCGGGCAGGAGCAGGGAGAGCAGCCAGCAGAGCTGCCGCAAGCGCGAGAGAGAAAAAGAGCGGTCTGACGGGGATGGTTGGTGCCAACACGGACGTATGTCTCCTGGACGACTGATATGAGAATGAGTCTCAGTATTGCAAGACCTGAACAAATCGTAGGAGACAAATACGCGACCGGTCAAGTCGTATTTGGAAACCGAACGTCACCGAGTTGTCGCGATCTGGTGACGTGGTCGGTGAGGTCGGGGTCGGCGCGATCTGAAGATTTGGTGAGATCGCGAGCTGGAGATCGTCATTTCGCGATCTCAATATCTCCACCTCACAAGCTCGCAACTTCTCCGCCTCGCCGAAGCTCGCGGGGAATTCCTGCGAGCGAAGGCGGAATCTACTCCTGACGGAGGGCTTCCAGGGGACCGATGCGGGTGGCGCGGCGGGCCGGAATGATGCACGCGAGCAGCGTCAATGCGCCCAGCAGCAACGGAGCGCCGACGACCAGGAGAGGATCGCTGGTAGAGGTCTGCGTCACCGTGGCGAGCGCATCGAAGAAGCTGCCCATGGCCCGGACCGCCGCCCAGGCCATCGCCAGGCCGGCAATCGTACCGACGGTGACCAGCGCAACACCTTCCCTCAGTACGAGCCGCAGCACATGGGAGCGCCGGGCGCCCAGCGCCATGCGGATGCCGATTTCCCTGGTCTGCTGCGACACCGTGTAGGCAGTAATGCCTCCGAGCCCCACGCACGCCAGCAGCAACCCGAACGCGCCGATGCCCCCATAGGTGAGCGTCGTAATGCGTACGGTGGACATCTGGCGGTCGACGTCATCGACCGCACGGCTCGTCCTCAGGATCGTCAGGCCGGGATCCATGGCGTTCATTTCACCGCGCATGGCCGCTCGCGGATCGACACCGGGTTGCGACCGTACGACCACGGTCACGCCGGCAGCCGACGGGCGTGCGACATCTTCCGAACGCATCGGCACGAACACGCCCCGCTGCCTCGGCTCCAGCAGGCCGCTGCTCCTGAAATCCCGGACGACACCGACGACCTCGTGGCGCGTGCCTTCGATGTCGATCGCACGGCCAATCGGATCCGCCTCGGGCCACTGTTCGTTGGCCGCCGTTTCATTGACAATTACCACCCGGGACGCGCGCGCGCCGTCCTCGTTCGTGAAGGCACGGCCGCGGAGCAGCGGCACGCCGAACGTCTCGAAAAAACCAGCCGACACGCGCTCCACGCGCAGCGGCGCCACACGCGTCGTGTCACCCGATGCCACAGTCGTCCGGGTCGTACCGTCGCTGAACATGCCAATGGGCATGGCGTAGGCAACGGTGGCCGATTCCACTCCAGGAACGCGCATCATGCGCTCGGGCAGGGCGAGAAGCAGGGCCTCGGCCCTCTCCTGTGAATAGCCGCCGCGAACCGGATCGATGGCCATCGTGTAGACGTTGCCGGGATCGAATCCCAGATCGATCGACGCCGATCGCTGGAACCCCAGCACGACGAACCCAGGGATGAGCAGCAGCATCAGCGACCCGGCCACCTGCTGCAGCACCAGCATGTTCCGCGAGCCGAACCAGCGGGATGGTCTCAGCCGGCCGCTGGCGCCCTTGAGGCCGGCCACCACCTCGGACCGGGCGGCCTGAAGCGCCGGCGCGAGGCCAAACAGGATTCCGGACGCCAGCGCCACGCCGAACGTGAAGAAGAAGGCCGTCCAGCTCAGGGACAGCTCCATGTGCATGAACTCCGGCAGCGCCGGCGTGATCCAGTCCATCGTGGAGTTCGACCAGACGGCAAACAGCCAGCCGACAACGCCCCCGAGCATGGCCAGCATGACGCTTTCCGTCATGAGCTGCCGCACCACACGACTGCGGCCCGCTCCGAGGGCCATGCGGATGGCCATCTCCTTCTGGCGAGGTCTGCCCCGCGCCAGCAGCAGCGTGCCCACGTTCGAGCAGGCAATCCACAGCGCCAGGCCCACAATCAGGAACGGCATGCCGACCATGATCCAGGTGTCCTCCGGTCGCGCCGGAACCAGCTTGCCGCCCGTGAGCAGCGTGACGCGCCGACCTCTGGGCTCGTCCGCCGCCGGAGCGCCCTCCAGCTGGCGGAGCACGACATCGAGCGCGGCCTGTGCTTCGGCGATGGACAGCCCCTCGCGCAGCCGCCCAACGACCCTGAACATCGCGGCATCCCGGTTGTGGATGGCATCACCCGCCAGCTCCGGCACGACACCAGAATCCACAGTGGCTGGCAGCCACAGATCGGCGGCTGCCAGAAGTGGCGAGGCGCCAAGGAAATCGCGCGGCCCCACACCAACAACAGTCACGCTGTGGCCGTTCACGCGGATAGCGGTGCCGACAATGGCGGGATCGCTCCCCAGACGCGTGCTCCAGAAACGATGACTCACCACCGCCACGGGCATGGCCGCCGGACGATGCTCATCTTCGTGGAAGGCGCGTCCCCGGGCCATGCGAGTGCCGAGCACGTGGAAGTAGTCGGGACTGACGATGTGGCCCCACGTGCGGTAGGTCTCTCGTTCTGAACCGATGAGAAAAGGTACTGGCGCGATGTAGGCGGCAGCCGACGAAAAGAGAGCGCTCCGATCCCGGACGTGCTCGTAGTCGGGATAGGACATCACCGGGTTGACTCGGATGAGATCGGCCGGATCCGCAACCTGTGGCACGTCGCGGAGTGTGATCGACTCGATCTGGCTGTAGACGGACGCGGTCAGACCGATGCCGATACCGAGCGACAGCACCGATGCCACCGTGAACCCCTTCGACCGCAACAGCGTGCGGGCGCCATAGTGCACGTCCTGCCTGACGTCAGCCGCGTGTTCGACCGGAATGCGCCAGACGAGATCGACAAACACGCGGGCGACAACCCCCACGAGACTGGCTGGCCGCCGCCGTGCCGTCTCGCGAACCAGATCGTCCGTCGTCTGTATCAGGTCGTGCTCGTGCCGGTCCCGAAACTCGGCCGGCAGCGCACGCAGGAGCGAACGATAGATGCCGAGAATTCGGTCGACGAGCTTCATCACGCGGTCCCCAGCTTCGTCGAACGGCGCCGGCCATCTGCCGCGGTCACCAGCCGGCGCAGCCGCTCGGTTTCCGCGTCCAGCACACGCCGCCCAAACGTCGTCAACCGGTAGTAGCGCCGCCTCGCGTCGTCTGCCTCTGGCGCCGGGCGTTTGTCCGACTCCTCGATCAAGTCGGCGTCCAGCAGGCGCTTCAGCGTGCCGTAGAGTGTGGCCGGCCACAGCCGCACCTTGCCCTCCGTGCACTCGAGGACG
>CAZZGM010000291.1:0-3458 GCA_964653955.1 uncultured Bifidobacteriaceae bacterium
GTGGCGGCCGGGGCGCTGCGATTTGGCGAAATTGCTCTCGACGGCGACCAGGTGTACTGGACCGAGGGCCGCGCGTCGGAAGGCGGCCGCGTGGTGCTGGTGCGGCACATGCCGGATGGCCGCACGCTGGATGTGACGCCGGCGGGTTACAACGTGCGCACGCGCGTGCACGAGTACGGCGGCGGTGCCGTGGCGGTGCATCGCGGCACGGTGTACTTCACCAACTTCGCGGACCAGCGTGTGTACGTGCAGCAGGGCGGCGGCACGCCGGAGCCCGTGACGGAGGAGGGCTTCTATTACGCGGACCTGCGCGTCGACGAGTTGCGTCATCGGCTGCTGGCCGTGCGCGAGGATCATCGCCGGAGCAACAGCGAGCCGGTTGCCGCCATCGTGTCCATCGCCCTCGATGGCGCGTCGAATGCGGGCACGGTGCTGATGTCGGGTGCGGATTTTTATTCGGATCCGGTCATCTCGCCCGATGGCCACACGCTGGCCTGGCTGCAGTGGAACCACCCCGACATGCCGTGGGACGGCACCGAGCTGTGGACGGCGCCCATCGCGCGGGACGGTACGCTCGGGCCGCGGACCAAGGTGGCCGGCGGCGTGGACGAGTCCATTTTCCAGCCGGAATGGTCGCCGGATGGCGTGCTCCACTTCGTGTCGGATCGTACCGGCTGGTGGAACCTCTATCGCGTGCGCAACCTGGCCGGTGCAGCTGGTGCGGCTGCCCTCGAGCCGCTGCATCCCATGCCTGCCGAGTTCGGCAAACCGCAGTGGACCTTCTCGATGGTGACGTACACGTTTGCGGGACCGCGGCAGATTGCGGCCACCTACGTGGAGGACGGTCACTGGAAGCTGGCCTTCATCGAGACGGACTCGCTGCGCTGGGAGCCTGTGGCCATGCCCATGGGCGTGCTGGAGTCCATTCACGCCGACGCACGGGCGCTCTATTTCATTGGCGGGTCGCCCACCTCGCCGCCCGTCATCGCGCGTATGACACTGGCCGCCATGGAGCCGGAAGTGCTGCGGCGCGCGGTCGCAGACGAGACGCCGGCGCCGTGGATTTCGGTCCCCGAACCGGTCACGTTCACGGCCGGAACCCGGACGGTGCACGCCTTCTACTATCCGCCGACCAATCCGGATTTTGCCGCGCCCGCAGGCACACATCCGCCACTGCTGGTGCTCTCGCATGGCGGTCCCACCGGATCGGCCGAGACGACGTTCGATCCGCGCGTGCAGTTCTGGACCAGCCGCGGTTTTGCCGTGTTGGACGTCAACTACAGCGGCAGCACGGGCTATGGCCGCGATTACCGCGATCGCCTGAAGGGGCAGTGGGGCGTCATCGACGTCGAGGATGTCGTGGCGGGCGCGCGCGCGATGGTGGAGCAGGGCAGGGCCGATCCTGAACGCCTGGCCATTCGCGGCGGCAGCGCCGGCGGATATACCACGCTGGCGGCGCTCACCTTCCACGACGTGTTCAAGGCGGGCGCCAGTTACTACGGCATCAGCGACATCGAGGTGCTGGCCCGCGACACGCACAAGTTCGAGGCGCGATATCTCGACTCGCTGGTCGGGCCGTATCCAGAGGCTCGCGAGGTGTATCGCGCGCGTTCGCCCATCCACTTCACTGATCGACTGTCGGCGGCGCTCATCCTTTTTCAGGGGCTGGAAGACAAGGTGGTCCCACCCAATCAGTCCGAGATGATGGCCGAGGCCGCGCGCCGCAAGGGCCTGCCGGTGGAGTATCATGCGTTTCCCGGCGAGCAGCACGGCTTTCGGCAGGCCGAGACACTCGTCCGCAGCCTCGAGGCCGAACTGGCCTTCTACGGCAAGGTGTTCGGGTTTACCCCGGAGAGTCTTCCATGATCGTGTCGCGTTTTTACGAGCCGGCGCTGGCGCAGGCCAGTTACCTCATCGGGTGTGCCGCTACGGGCGAAGCCCTGGTCATCGATCCCACGCGCGATGTGGAGCGGTACATCAACGAGGCCGCCCGCGAGGGGTTGTCCATTACTCACGTCACCGAGACGCATATCCACGCGGACTTTCTTTCAGGCGCGCGCGAACTGGCGGCCCGCACGGGCGCCACGCTCTATCTCTCGGACGAAGGTGACGCCAACTGGAAGTATGCCTTTGCCGACGAGGGGCGCCTCGTCCGGCATGGCGATCGCATCACGGTCGGACGCATCCTCGTGGACGTGGTGGCGACGCCGGGCCACACGCCGGAGCACATCACGTTTCTGATTACCGATGGCGCCGCGGCCGACCAGCCCATTGCCGCGGCCACCGGCGACTTCATCTTCGTGGGCGATGTCGGACGTCCCGACCTGCTGGAGCGTGCTGCCAACATCAAGGGCACCATGGAGGCAGGCGCGCGCACGCTGTGGCGCAGCCTCGAAGCATTCAAGGCGCACGAAGACTGGCTGCAGATCTGGCCGGGTCACGGCGCGGGATCGGCATGCGGCAAGGGGATCAGCGCCGTGCCCTCCAGCACGCTGGGCTACGAGCGGCGCTACAACTGGGCGTTCCAGGTGGCCGGCGAGCAGGCGTTCGTCGACGAGGTGCTGGCCGGACAACCCGAGCCACCGAAGTACTTCGCCACCATGAAGCGTCTGAACAAGACGGGGCCTGCCATCCTCGGCGGCTTTGCCCTGCCGCCACGGCTCGAGGATCATCGTCTGCTGGATTTGATTGCCAGTGGCGCCCTGGTGGTGGACGCACGGCCGGCAGACGTATACGCCGCCGAGCACCTGCCCGGCACGCTCAACATCCCGTTCAACCGTCAGTTCGTCACCTGGGCCGGCTGGCTGCTGCCGTACGACATGGATCTCTACTTCGTGCTGGACGAGGACACCGAGGCTCGCGGCCTCGAACTCGTGCGACAACTCGCGCTCATTGGCCTCGATCGGGTGGCTGGCATCATCGATGCGGGCGTCGTCCGGCGGGCCGCTGCGTCGGGGCACCCGGCCGGAAGCATTCCGCAGATCACGGCCGCGGAGCTGGCAGGACAGGCGGCGGCCGGTGAGGTCGTCGTGGTGGACGTGCGCAACCAATCGGAATGGAACGCCGGGCACCTGGCGTTGGCGCGGCACATTCCGCTCGGCTATCTGGCGGATCGCCTGGCCGAGGTGCCCGAGGATGCCACGGTGGTGGTGCAGTGTGAGGCCGGTGCACGTTCCGCCATTGCGGCATCGCTGCTGCGGCGCGCGAAGCGGACGCGAGTGGTGAACCTCGCCGGTGGCATTGCCGCGTGGAAGAGCGCGGGTCTGCCGATCGCGTCCTGAGACCGCACATTCCGACGGGCAGAGCAGGAGGCGGGTATGCGGAAGGTCGTCGCCGGTTGTCTCGTCGTCCTGCTTCTGGCCATGGTCGCGCTGGGCGTGGCGCTGTACTTCGGCTATCGCGCCGCGCGCCCGCTGGTGGACGAAGCCACCGGTTGGATGCGTCAGGCGCGCGAGTTG
>CAZZGM010000291.1:3468-4173 GCA_964653955.1 uncultured Bifidobacteriaceae bacterium
CCGCGCCGGCCGATGGTGAATTGACCGAGGATCAGGTGCGCCGCTTCCTGGCCGTTCACGCGCGGGTTCGCGAAACGATGGGCCCGCGCTGGGCGCAGTTGCAGGATCGGGCGAAGGCGTTCGAGGGACGGGGCAACGGCAATGGTCGTGCCTCGCTGAGCGAGATGGGCGCCGTGCTGTCCGATCTCGGAAGCCTGGCCGTGGACGCCCGGCGCGCGCAGGTGGCGGCGCTCAACGCCGAAGGGTTTTCGTCCGCCGAATATTCCTGGGTGCGCCTGCGTGTGTATGAAGCCGCCGGCTTCGAGACGGTCATGGCCATCGACTGGAGCGCGCTCGAAGCCGTGCTGCAACGTGGCGCGGACGAGGTGGGCGCAACGGTGCCAGACGTGAAGCTGCCGGAGATTCCCGCGCGCAACCGCGAGTTGGTCAAGCCGCACATCGCCTCGCTGCGCGAATGGCTGCCGCTCACGGTGCTTGGTTTCTGAGAAGAACGGACAGGGGCCGGGTTCTGGGTTCCCAGGTTCAATGGTTCCGTGCGGCGCTGGTCGTACGGCACCCGTGCGGGGTGGCGGTCCCGAGCGCAGAACGCACCTGAACCTCAGAACCCGAGAACCGCAGAACCTGTCCGTAACGCTGTCGTACCGCCGTCACTGTCCCGTCACCGTGCGTTGAGCCCCCGTTGGTACGGTGGGGCACATATGCCTG
>CAZZGM010000291.1:4183-4769 GCA_964653955.1 uncultured Bifidobacteriaceae bacterium
TGCACGCCTGCGTTCCGTTGCCGGGTCCGCCTGCCTATTGGCCCTGTTGTTCGTTTCCCCAGCGTTTGCACAATTCGAAACCGCCACCGTGGTGGGTACCGTACGTGACTCGTCCGGTGCCGTGGTGCCCGGGGCACGCGTCACGCTCACCAACACCGCCACCGGCGTCAGTGCCGACCGCACGTCCGACGCCAATGGCAGCTACGAGTTTTTCACTGTTCGTATCGGCACCTACGTCATCACCGCCGAACTCGACGGCTTCTCGATGGCCATCGTCGATAACGTCCAGGTGACGGTTGGCGCCCGCCAGCGTGTGGACCTGACCATGGCCGTGGGTGCCATCACCGAGAAGGTGGAGGTCAGCGCCCGCGCGGTGCTGCTGCAGACCGATTCGTCGGACCGCAGCCAGGTGATTACCGGTGAGCAGACGAAAGCCCTGCCGCTCAACGGCCGCGAATATTCGCAGCTGGCACTGTTGTCGCCCGGCGTCCGCCAGTCGTCCATTGGCACGGGCGGCTTCACGCCGCGCGAAGGCTCGTTCAACGTCAACGGTCTGCGCTCCACCTTCAACAACTTCCTCATCGAC
>CAZZGM010000292.1:0-4765 GCA_964653955.1 uncultured Bifidobacteriaceae bacterium
AGCGGCGCGCCTTGCCGAGCAGGGCGCACCCGCGGCCGTCGTGGTCGTGGCAGGGGAGCAGACGGCCGGACGCGGCCGCCGTGGGCGCACGTGGAGTTCGCCACCGGGAACGGGGCTCCATTTCACGTACGTGGCACGGCCTCGGCACCGCGCCGGACTCGTGACACTGGCGGCGGGCGTGGGCGTGCAGCGTGGACTGGCGGCAGCGACAGGCCTGCAGGCGCATCTGAAGTGGCCCAACGACGTCATGATTGGCCGCTGCAAGCTGGCAGGATTGCTCGCCGAAGGAGCGCGCATGGGGACACCGGAGGCGGCCGTGCTGATCGGGGTCGGCCTCAATCTTCGCGCGGGCAGCCATCCACCCGACGTGAGCGTGCGGGCCACGTCACTCGAAGAGGAACTCGGCCGTGCCGTGGACGGTGGGCACGTGCTGGTCAGCGTCATCGCACACCTGGCCGACGCACTGCTCACGCTCGAGCACGACACACCGGGAGCCACGCTCGACGTCTGGCGTGCGGTGTCGCCCTCGTCGCAGGGCACGCGTGTGGAGTGGCAGGATGGTGGTGTCCCACGTCATGGCGTGACCGCCGGCATCGACGATGCCGGCGCGCTGCTGGTGCAGACCACCGAGGGAACCGAGCGCATCATTGCCGGGGAACTGCAGTGGTTCCTGCGGCCCTGAACATCCTTGCGTTGAGCGTCCCATGACTCCCGTCACCGACCCGCATGCCTACTGCCGCGCGCTCGAGGCGTACCTGTGCAGCAGGAACGACGGTCATCTGATTCGCGTTGTCGGTCCGGCATTCGAACGAGTGATGTCGTGGGCCGAACAGGGGATTCCGCTCAAGGTAGCGCAGGCCGGCATCGATCGTTATGTCGAACGGCACAACCGGAAAGGACCGAGGCGCCGGCCCGTGCGCATCGAGTTCTGCGAAGCCGACGTGCTGGACGCGTTCGACGAGTGGCGCCGAGCCGTCGGCGTGAGCGTGGTGGCCGCTGATCCGGAGGGCGGACCGCCGGTGGAGGAGCCGGCACCGGCACCATCGCGGCCGCGGCGTTCGCTTCGTGCGCACATCGACGGTGTCCTGGCGAGGCTGACCGTGCTGCGTGGCAGCGACAGGCTGGGACACGTGGCGGACGAAGCGCTGGCCACTGCCATTGCCGCAATCGATCCGCTGTTGCGGCGCGCCGAACACGCGCGAGGTGACGAACGTCAGTCGATTCTCTCCGCGCTCGAAGCGGCGGACGAGGCGCTGCTGTCCGCGCTCGTGGCGGCCATCGATGACAGCCGCCGTCGCACCATGGACGAGGAGGCACGCGCCGAACTGGAACCGTTTCGCGCGCGAATGACGCCCGACGCGTACGAACAGGTGCGAGCCGCGGCCATGCGCCGGCTCGTACGCGGGCAACTGGGCCTTCCGGACATCAGGTTCTGACATGACCGTTGGCGACACGCTGAGGCTGACCATCGACAAGCCCGTGGCCGGGGGGCGCATGCTCGCGCGGCACGAGGGTGCCGTGGTGCTGGTAACCGGAGCCCTGCCCGGCGAAATCGTGAACGCGACCGTGGAGCGCGTGCAGCGTGGCACCGCATGGGCACACGTTGTCGACGTGCACGAGCCGTCACCGGCCCGCATCGGATTACCCAATCCCTGCGGAGGCTGTGTACTGGCGCATGCCACCTACGCGCATCAACTGGAAATCAAGCAGCAGGTCATCATGGACGCGTTCGCGCGGATCGCGCGTCATCCCGTAGCGCCGCCGGAGGTCGTGGCGTCGCCGGAACACGGCTACCGGATGCGGGCACGGCTGCACGCCGGCCGCGGGCGCCTGGGCTTCTATCGCGAAGGTACGCACGAACTCTGCGATCCGGCGTCCACGGGACAACTGCTGCCGGCCACGCTTGCCGTGCTCGGCGAGTTGTCGTCGAGACTCGCGCGCATGGACGCGCGCGTGACGGCCATCGACCTGGCGGAGAACCGGGACGCCAGCGAACGGGCGCTGCACGTGGAACTCGAGCGCGCGGCGGACTCATCGAAGGTGGGACTGCTTGCGGACCTGGACGGCGTGACGGCGCTCTCGTATTCGCACGAGGGCTCGCCGCGCATCCGCGCTCTGGCCGGCGATGGCCGCGTGACCGATCGGTTCGAGACTGATGGCGCGGAGTGGCACCTGTCACGAAGCACCCGCGCATTTTTCCAGGGGAACCGTTATCTCGTGGCTCCGCTCGTCGAAGACGTGCGGGCGCGGCTGCTGCCGGGAGCCGTGACGGACTTGTATGCGGGCGTTGGCCTGTTTGCGGTGGCGGCGGCTGCGGCGGGTCACGTGCCGGTGATGGCGGTGGAGGGCGATACGTTGTCGGCCGCCGACCTGCGCCGCAATACGTCCGCGTGGCGCGGCCTGCTGCAGGCACGCCACGAGCCCGTCGAAACGTTCCTCCAGGGGCGCCGGCTGGTGGTGCCCCGGACGATGGTTCTGGATCCGCCGCGGACCGGGTTGTCACGCGTGGCGTTGGGCGGCGTCGTGGCCGCGAAGGCGCCGCGCCTCGTCTATGTTTCGTGCGACGTGCCGACGCTGGCGCGCGACACGCGCGCGCTGGCCGACGGCGGCTACGAGCTGACGGAACTGCGCGCGTTCGACTTGTTTCCGAACACCGCCCACGTGGAAGCGGTCGCGACGTTCGACCTGCGCGGTTGAACGGTTTCAGGGGAGCGTATCAACGAAAACTCGAGGGCCGTCGCCGACGCTCAACGCCGGCGTCCGGCCCGTTCCGAAGGAACGAGCCCCTTGGAAATCGACCAGATACTCCACGGGGTCAGCGTGTGGCGGCCTCGATGAATCGTTCGAAGAGCGGACGGAATTCGCCGGTGCGCCAGAAGTTCTCCGGGTGCCACTGCACGGCCACGCAGAACAGGCTGGCCGGGCGTTCCATGGCTTCGATGACGCCGTCGGGAGCTGTGGCCGTGACGTCGAAGCCTGACGCGACGCGGCTGACCGCCTGATGGTGGCGGCTGTTCACCTGCAGGCTCTCTCCGTCCCGCTGCTCGCGCATGATGTCCCACAGGCGCGATTCGCGAGCCACCCACACTTCGTGAGCGATGGCCACGGGCGGCTCCGGCACGGAATGTGTCAGGGCTCCCTGCACCTCGCTCGGAATGTCCTGGATGAGCGAGCCGCCCAGGGCAATGTTCAGCACCTGCATGCCGCGGCAGATGGCCAGCAGGGGACGGTTGGCGTCCACCGCCGCGCGCGCCAGTGCCAGTTCGAACGAGTCGCGCCCGGGCTCGGCCGCATCGTAGGTGGCGTGCGGAGCCTCGCCATACAGGGCCGGATCGACATCGCTGCCGCCCGTGAGCAGTACCCCATCCACACGGGCGACCACGGCAGCCGGATCGTCGGTGTCGGCCGCCACTTCCACCGGCGTGCCGCCGACACGGCGTACGGATTCGAGATAGTCGGCCATCCGTCGATTGCGGGAGACGGCGATCAAGGGCATGAAGGTCTCCAGGTCACATCCGGGGCGGCACGGCAATGCCCATCAGGTCGAGCACGCGCGTGAGTTGCTGGCGGAAGTAGGCCACCGCGGCCGCGCGCCAGCGCCGGACGTCGCCCCGTTCCTCGTTGAGGATGGGGGCCTTGTGATAGAACGCGTTGAACATCTGCGCGAGGCCGAAGCCGTATTTCGCCAGCACGGCGAATTCCAGCGAACGCACCACCTGCTCGACGATGTCGTCCAGGCGCGACGCTTCGAGGACCAGCGCCCACAACTCGTGGTTGCCATCCGTTCCGTTCAGCGCGTCGGGCGGCGTATCGGCCAGTGCGCCAAGCAGGTCGGCTTCGCTTACGCCCTCGCGTTCCTGCAACTTCTGGAAGATGTTGTTGGCGCGAACGACGGCGTACTGCAGGTACGGCCCGCTTTCGCCTTCGAAGCTGAGTGCTTCGTCGATGTCGAAGGCAATGACCTTGGTCCGCGAGTACTTGACGAGGAAGTAGCGCACCGCCGCAATGCCAATGGCTTCGGCAATGACGCGGCGTTCGTTTTCGGGCAGTGCGGCCTGCCGCTCGGTGACCTCGGTCAGTGCCTTTTCGATGACGCGGTCGATGAGGTCGTCGGCTTTGACGCCGAGCCCCTTGCGGCCCGATACCTCGACGAAGGGCTTGCGTGCTTCTTCTGAGTCCGGTGGCGGGGCAAAGCCGAGTTCCCGGGCCGTGGCATGTGACAGCGCCACCATCTCGTAGGAGAAGTGTGTGAGCCGATCCGCTTCGGCCGGATGGCCAACGGCCACGAGTGCCTGCTTGAGCAGCTTCTGCAGGTACGCCTGCCGGACATCGATGACGTTGTAGGTAGCGGCCGCGCCACCAAACGGCGGATGCGGAGTGACGGCCTGTTCCTGATGGCTGGTCGTGGCCCAGAGGTCTTCGCCATTCTGTCGCGTCGCGAACCGGCGGTAGTGGAAGTCGCGGCCGAGGATCCCCGACTTCCAGAACTGATACGCCATGTCCTTGCCGACATAGGTGACCGTGCCATTCGAGCGCACAATCACCTTCTCGCGCTGCTCGCCATCGTCCGGGGTGTCGTCTCCGTCGGCTGGAGCACCAGCGTCTTCGTCGATGGACATCACCCAGCAGCCGGCGAGGCGTCCTTCCGGCTGGAGGAATACAGCTTTTCGCTCCTTCAGCACCTCGAACGCACGCGCCCAGAACTGGAGTCGCAGGATGTCGCCTTCCCACGTCAGCAATTCGTAGTCGATGTTCAACCGGGCCA
>CAZZGM010000293.1:0-1053 GCA_964653955.1 uncultured Bifidobacteriaceae bacterium
CCTTTGGCCGGACCGAGCGTGATGTTGTACTGCACGCGGAATCCGGTGAAGACCTCGATCTCGCCGTTGTCCATCTGGACCGGACACGAGACGATGATCTGCCGCTTCGGATGCGTCAGCATCCGCCACAATCCCTTGTCGAGGTTCAGAATTTTCGCGGCGCCCTCGAACTCCTGGAGCATTGCGCCGAATACCGTGCCGTGTGCCGCCATACGAGCGTCTCCTGTCACGCGTGCAAGCGACCCAACGTAGCCCTGAACACATATTTATGTCAATTGGGCATTGATTCGATGCGCTGAGTGCATGTTGTCGCCGCAAGGCCCTCGTATAATCGGGGACACGTGATTAGCCGAGTCAAGGAACTTCTTGGAATGACAGGCGCGGAATCCGCCGCCCCCACGCGCATGATTCCCGTGCCCGATACAGTCGCGCCCCGTCCGCCTGCCGACAATGGTCCCGCGAAGCCGGCACCGGCGAGCGCCGAACTCGACGGCCCCGAACCCGAGAGCGTCGTTGTCGAGACCGTCGCGGAGGTTGTTTCCGAAGCGGCCGCCGAGGTGACGCCGGAGGCGACCGCGGAGATGGTAGTGGACGACGCGCCGGCGCCGTCCGGCGCCGCGGAAGTGTTTGCCACGTTGCTGGCTGCCGAGCAGGGGGAAGCCGGCTCGGGCAGCGGCCGGACATTGGATGCTGGCGAGCCGGCCGTGGTGGTGCTGTCGGCGGACACACTGGAGCAACTGGCCCTTCGGCTCGAACAGCGCCTGGCCCACGTCGTGCGCGACGGTGCTGCCACTGGTGTGCGCACTGCCGTGGCCGACGCTGATGTCGGTGGCGCCGCACCCGACGCGGTGCATGAAGCCGTTCGGGCGGCTGTGACCTCGGTGTTGCCGGGACTCGTGGCCGAGGCGCTGAGCGCCGCCGTCCAGCCCCACGTGCGGGACATCGTGCGCGAGACCTCGGAACGGCTCGTGCGTGAGGAGATTGCGCGCATTCGCAACCGCGCCGGCTGATTGGCACCACGCCCCGGCCGGCTGCGCCAACGCGGCGTGGTGC
>CAZZGM010000293.1:1063-3874 GCA_964653955.1 uncultured Bifidobacteriaceae bacterium
ATATGCCCGTTCCCGAGAAGCCCGCCCTCGAAGGCCTCGAAGACAAGTGGACCAGCCGCTGGGAAACCGACGGCACTTACCGGTTCGACCGGACGCGTCCGCGCAGCGAGGTCTACGCCATTGACACACCGCCGCCCACGGTCAGCGGCTCACTGCACGTCGGGCACGTCTTCTCCTATACGCACACCGACATCATTGCCCGCTTCCAGCGCATGCGCGGGAAGGAAGTGTTCTACCCGATGGGGTGGGACGACAACGGTCTGCCCACCGAACGCCGCGTGCAGAACTACTTCGGCGTGCGCTGCGATCCGTCGCTGCCGTACGACCCGTCGTTCACCCCTCCGGCCAGGCCGGAGAAGCAGCCGATTGCGATCTCGCGTCCCAACTTCATCGAGCTGTGCCAGAAGCTGACCGTCGAGGACGAGAAGGCGTTCGAGCACCTGTGGCGTTACCTCGGGTTGTCGGTGGACTGGTCGATGACCTACGCCACCATCGGCCGCCGCGAGCAGCGCGTCTCGCAGCTGATGTTCCTGCGCCTCCTGCGAAAGGGCCTGGCCTATCAGCTCGAGGCTCCGACCTTGTGGGACGTGGACTTCAGGACCGCGGTGGCGCAGGCGGAACTCGAGGACCGCGAACAGCCGGGCGCGTATCACCGCATCCATTTCCGGAAGGCGTCCGGCGACGGCCACGTGGCCATCGAAACGACGCGTCCCGAACTGATTCCCGCCTGCGTGGCCCTCGTCGCGCACCCGGACGACGAACGTTATCAGCCGCTGTTTGGGACCGAGGTCGTCACACCACTGTTTGGCGTGCGCGTACCGGTGCGGCCGCACGTGCTGGCCGATCCGCAGAAGGGCAGTGGCATTGCCATGATCTGCACGTTCGGTGACCTGACCGACGTCATCTTGTGGCGCGAACTCAAGCTTCCGGTACGGGCCATCGTTCAGGCCAACGGCACGCTGGGGCCTGTAACGTGGGGCGCGCCGGGCTGGGAATCGGACGATGTGCCGCGCGCGCAAGAGGCGTACGGCCAGCTGGCGGGCCTCTCGGCGAAGAAGGCGCAGGCGAAGATCGTCGAGCTCCTGAAGGAGAGCGGCGATCTGCAGGGGGAGCCGCGCCCGATTACGCACGCCGTGAAGTTCTTCGAAAAGGGCGATCGCCCGCTGGAGATCGTCACCAGCCGCCAGTGGTTCATCAAGACCATCGAATTCCGCGAAGCGCTACTCGAGCGCGGCCGGCAGTTGCAGTGGCATCCCGAGTACATGCGGTCGCGTTACGAGAACTGGGTGAACGGCCTGAACGGCGACTGGTGCGTCAGCCGTCAGCGCTTTTTCGGGGTGCCGTTCCCGGTGTGGTACCCGGTGCGCGAAGATGGTTCGATCGACTACGCCAACACGATTTGCGCGGAGGAAGCGCACCTGCCCATCGATCCGTCGACGGACGTGCCGCCCGGCTACACGGCCGGACAGCGTGGCCAGCCCGGTGGCTTCGTTGGTGACCCCGATGTCATGGACACGTGGGCCACGTCGTCTGTGACGCCGCAGATTGTGACGCAGTGGGAGCAGGACGCGGACGTCTTTGCGCGAACGTTCCCGATGGATCTGCGGCCACAGGCGCACGACATCATCCGCACGTGGTTGTTCTCGACGGTCCTCCGCGCGCACCTGGAGAACGATTCGCTGCCGTGGACGCACGCGTCCATCTCGGGCTGGGTACTCGATCCGGACCGCAAGAAGATGTCGAAGTCCAAGGGCAATGTCGTCACGCCGCTTGGTCTGCTCGAGGAGTACGGTTCCGACGGTGTGCGCTACTGGGCGGCGCGCGGCGGCCCCGGCGTCGACACGGCGTTCGACGTGGGCCAGATGAAGATTGGCCGCAAGCTGGCGATGAAGGTGCTGAACGTCTCGAAGTTCATCCTGGCTGGTGACCAGGTCGAGGGTCCCGTCAGCGAGGCGCTCGACCGCGGCATGCTGATGAACCTGGCCACGCTCGTGACCGAAACGACGGGCGAACTGGAACGGTACGAGTACGCGCGCGCGCTCGCCAGAATCGAGGGGTTCTTCTGGGACTTCTGCGACAACTACGTCGAAGCGGCAAAGTCGCGCCGCTATGGTGACTTCGGCGGCGAAGCCGCGGCGTCCGCGTCCACGGCCATGCGCCAGGCGTTGTCGGTGCTGCTGCGGCTGCTGGCACCGTACCTGGCGTTTGCCTGTGAGGACGTATGGTCCTGGTGGAAGGATGGCTCGGTGCATCGCGCGCCGTGGCCCTCTGCCGCCGAAGTGCGGGCGCTGGCCGGCGACGATGCCGATGCGTCGCAGGCGCACACGACGCTCAGCGCGGCGCTGGGGGCAATCCGCAAGGGCAAGACCGATCTGAAGCTGTCGGTGGGGACTGCGGTGGAAGCCGTCGTGTATACGGCAGCCGAAGACGAAATTCGCGTGCTCAGGCTGGTGGAGCGGGATATGACGGCGGCGGTACGCGCCGGCCGGCTGACGCTGGCCGTTGGCGAGCCAGCCGTGGTGGTGACACCGAAGTCAGGGGAGGCGTCATGACACCGGCGGTACCGGTACGGGACGACTACGCAGGGTTGATTGCCGCCGCGCTGGCCGAGGACATTGGCCAGGGCGATCTCACGACCGCGCTGACCGTGCCGGCGGATACGCGCGCGCGCGGCACCCTGTTCGCGAAGACGGCGCTCGTCGTTGCCGGCCTCGATGTGGCGGTGGAGGCATTCCGCCAGCTCGACGCCTCCGTGGTGGTGGACGTTCGCTGGGGCGATGGCGCCCACGTCTCGGCCAACGACGTCATAGC
>CAZZGM010000293.1:3884-4752 GCA_964653955.1 uncultured Bifidobacteriaceae bacterium
CGTGCTCGCCCGCATGAGCGGCCCGGGCGTCGCCGTCGCGCCATGCCGCGAAGCTGGCCTCGTCCTCCCACTGCGTCACCACGAAATAGCGGTCGTCACCGGCGACGCACGGGCGTTACTGACGGGGGAGCGGACCGCACTCAACGTGCTGCAGCGGCTCTGCGGCATTGCGACATTGACCAACCGCTACGTGACGGCGGCCGGCACGCGCCTCACGGTACTCGATACGCGCAAGACCGCGCCGGGCTGGCGGCACCTCGAGAAATATGCCGTGCGCTGCGGCGGTGGCACCAACCACCGCCAGCGCCTGGACGATGGGATTCTGATCAAGGAGAACCACAAGCGGCTGGCCGGAGGGATCACGGCGGCCGTGAAGGCCGCGCTCGCCAGTCAGCCATCGGTGCCGGTGGAAGTGGAAGTGGAGAACCTGGCCGAAGTCGACGAGGCGCTCGCCGCGGGTGCGCCGCGTATTCTGCTGGACAACTTCACGACCTACGACATTCGTGAGGCCATGACCCGGATCGGGAGCCGTGCGGTCGTGGAAATTTCGGGCGGCGTGATGCTCGAACGGCTGCCGGAACTGGCCACCACCGGTGCGTCGTTCGTATCCGTGGGGGCGCTCACGCACTCCGCGCCGGCGGCGGACATCAGCTTCGAGATCGAGCCGGCCTGACCGGCCGCCGTGCGCGTGGCCGCCCGGTTCACGCCGCAGACGATTGCAGCAGAACGATGCATACGCACAGTGAGCCGCCCCCGGACATGACCGAGGCGTTCCAGTCCCTGCACGACGCCAGGCCGGATCTGCGGCTCCACATTCGCTGGTATTCCTCCCTGCCCTCGACCATGGACGAAGCGGCGCGCCCTGCTC
>CAZZGM010000294.1:0-4707 GCA_964653955.1 uncultured Bifidobacteriaceae bacterium
GGTTGGCGCGGTCCATCGAGTGTCTGTCTCCCGCGTCCATGTCTGTCCGTCGGTACGAGTGCCTCGCGCCCACGCGCAGGCTGTGGTCTGGTCGAGGCGTTGTGTTCGCGCGTCCTGCTGCAATGTTCACGCGACCCAGCACAGACGGACGTCGCGTCGGTTCCTGCGCCGGCAAGGTCGAGGTGGTGTTGACCGGTGGCCGACACCTGTCCCGGCCCCGGGGCCGCGTGGTTGACGCTGCCGTCCGGCCGGCACGGGCATCTTACGGGGAATGGCGGCCCGGTTGTACTATTGGTGGATGCAGCCCGGCGCGATGGTCGGTCCCGGTACTCCCTCCGAGAGGCACGCATGCTGATCAAGAAGACGCCCGACATCCGCGAGTCCGAGGTCACGCCGAAGTCGTGGTACGTGCGGCGGCGCGAGTTCCTGAAGGCCGGCGCCACGGCGGTGGCGGTGGCCGCGAGCCCGGCTTTCGAGGGTGCGGCGGCGGCGCGCGAGCAGAACCCGTCGGCACAGAAGCTGACGGACCTGAAGAAGAGCGCGTTGAGCACGGACGAGAAGCTCAACTCGTATCGCGAGATCACCACCTACAACAATTTCTACGAGTTCGGACTCGACAAGGGCGACCCGGCAAAGTATGCGCATTCGCTGAAGCCGAAGCCGTGGAGCCTGGTGGTGGAAGGGCAGTGCGGTAAGCCGGGCACGTACCACATGGAAGACATCATGAAGTGGTTCCCGCTCGAGGAGCGCATCTACCGCATGCGCTGTGTCGAGGCGTGGTCCATGGTCATTCCGTGGGTGGGCTTTCCGCTGGCCGATTTCGTCAAGCGGTTCGCGCCGACGTCGAAGGCGCAGTTCGTGCGGTTTACCACGCTGGTGGACATGCGGCAGATGCCGGGGCAGACCGAACCGGCGCTGCCGTGGCCCTATGTGGAAGGGCTGCGCATGGACGAGGCGCTGCACCCGCTGAGCATCCTGGCCGTGGGACTGTACGGCGAAGTGCTGCCCAACCAGAACGGTGCTCCCATCCGCCTGGTGGTGCCATGGAAGTACGGCTTCAAAGGCATCAAGTCCATCGTCCGCGTGACCTTCGAGGAGAAGCAGCCGGTCAACACGTGGCAGCGGATGCAGTCGAGCGAGTATGGCTTCTTTGCCAATGTGAACCCGGCGGTGGATCATCCGCGGTGGTCGCAGGCGAGCGAGCGGCGCATCGGCGAGTTTTTCAGGCGCAAGACGCTGCCGTTCAACGGCTACGCGGATCAGGTGGCGTCGCTCTATGCGGGGATGGACCTGCGCAAGAACTACTGAAGGCAAAAGGCACTGCTGAAGGTACAAGGCAGAAGGCAAAAAGTCGGAAGGTATAAGGGCAAAACGGTGAAAGGCAGCAGAGGCGCGAGGCGGGGCGGGCGACGGTGACACAGGCGCAGGTTGTCCGGCGGGTGGTGAAGCCCGCCGTGTTCGTCGCGGCGTTGGGGCCGTTTGCGTGGCTCGTGTACAACGCCTTCTTCGGCGACCTCGGCGTCAATCCGGTCGAGACCATTACCAACTACACCGGTATCTGGTCGCTGCGGTTCATCATGCTGACGCTGGCGCTGACGCCGCTGCGGTGGGTGACGGGTTTCAACCCGCTGGCGCTCTTCCGCCGCATGTTCGGGTTGTTCGCGTTTTTCTACGGCACGCTGCACTTCATGACGTACTTCATCCTCGACCACTCGCTCGAGTTCGCGGGCCTGTGGGACGATGTGGTGAAGCGGCCGTATATCACGGCGGGGTTCACGGCCTTCGTGCTGATGATTCCGCTGGCGCTCACCTCCACGCAGGGCTGGATCCGCCGGCTTGGTGGCCGCCGGTGGAGTCTGCTGCATCGCCTGGTCTACATCACGGCCATCGGGGCGGTGCTGCACTACATGTGGAAGGTGAAGCTCGACACGGGTTTTCCCACGTACTACATGGTGCTCGTGGGCGTGCTGCTGGCCCTGCGCGTGCTGCAGCGGATGCGGAAGGCGACTGCGTCCGCGCCGCGGCGGACGGTGGTGGCGGAGCCCGAAGCCTGACGTGCGGGCGGGGCAGGCGGCGGACACAGGGAGCACGTAATGGACTGTCTGGTCGATTTTGAAGGGCACGTTCCTTCGGAGCGGGCCGGAACCGGCATCGAGCGCCGAGATGGCGCTTGAGTGTTGGTTGATACGCTTCACCGGGAGTCTGTCGTCGTTCCGGGCCGGTCGTCACGCCGCAGGTTCGGGATTTCGAGGACATGCGCGTATACTCCGACGCCACCTTTCTCCGGAGTCGCCCCATGCGCATCATTCGCCCGTCCACGTTCGTGTTCGTGCTGCTCGCGTACTGTTTTCTGTCGTCGTCTGCCGAAGCGCAGGTCATCGGGACGTTTCGCTGGCAGTTTCAACCGTACTGCAATGTCGTGACGTTCATGGTAGAGCAGCGGGGTGGCGCCTATCTGCTGACGGGCTCGGACAACCAGTGCGGTGGGGCGCCGTCGCCCGCGCTCGGCACCGCGATCCTCAATCCCGACGGCACGGTGGGCCTGGGCCTTTCCGTTGTCTCGCCGACGGCGAGCATTTCCACGATCAAGGCCACGGTCAGTCTGACGTCCTTCTCCGGCGTGTGGCGGGACCAGGACGGCCAGAGCGGTGCGCTGGTCTTCAGTCCCGGCACCGTCGGTAATGTGCCGCCGCGTCCCGCGCCGCGCGTGCAGATCACGTCAGGGCAGATCGCTGCTGGCGCCGTGACTTCCGACAAGCTGGCCCCTTCGGTGTTCGCCGGGAGCGGGGCGGCCTCGACGGCAGCGCGCAGCGATCACCTCCACGACGATCGATACCCGACGCGAGCGGAGGCGGTGGCGGGCTTTCTGCCCAGGTCCACCCTGGGCCGGGTGGGATACGTGGGTCAGGCCTTCGTGGGGTCCAACGGTGCGATTGCGGCACAGCACACCTCCAACGGCCAGGCCATCACCGTGACCAAGGGGTCGGCCGGAGTCTATGTCATGCAGTTCTCCGGGATGGGGAACAGCGCCACCCTCGATCAAATGGTCTCGATCACACCGGGCTCGGTCACCGTGGGGACGGGCTTGCGAATCTGCGGGGTCAACTCGCGGCAGTTCACGCCCGCGACCGGTGTGTTCTCGGTGACGGTGTTGTGCTTCAACGGCTCGTCGGCGGCCACGGACGCGAGCTTCTTCATCACGGTCACCGGATGATGTGCCTGGACGCGCATGGCGTTCCGGTTGGCCGGCCCGTGCGCGGCCGCCAGGAGGGCCTCTCGAGGAGACGGCGTAGAGCGGCCGTTGTCGAAAGGTGCGGGTGTGTGAGGTGATCCCTGCCGCGGTGTGTTACAATCAGTGTCTCTGGTGACGCGGGGTGGAGCAGTCCGGTAGCTCGTTGGGCTCATAACCCAAAGGTCGCGGGTTCAAATCCCGCCCCCGCAACCAACCTTTGCTGGTATTACGTGCGAAGGTGGTCTCGACGAAGCCCGCGCAGCGGGCGAAGTCGGACTCCCAGGCGAAATCAGTAGTCAAGGCCGCCTCTTTGGCGGCCTTTTGCTTTGTACGCCTCGAATGAAGGTGCCGGCGATGTTTGCTGCCGCGCGGCGCCTGGTCACCGGTGTGCGTTGGAACTGAGACTGGCGCCAGACGATTGGCCGGAGTGCCAGGACGCCTGTACGGGCGAAGGGGAACGAAGGAAAGGGGAGCAGCTCATGACAGACGAGGAACTGGTTCAGGCGTTCGAGCAGGTTACGCTGCCGGCGGCGGCGTTCACGCATACGGCGCATGTCCGCGTCGCCTGGTGGTATCTGGGCCGCTACGGGCTGGGCGGGGCCATCGAACGTTTCAGCGACGCGTTGCGCCGATTCGCTGCCACCCACGGCGCGCCCGGCAAGTATCACCAGACCGTCACGGTCGCGTACCTGCTCATCATCGAAGAACGGCGCCACCGCGATCCGGATGCACCGTGGCCGCGGTTTGCGGCAGCGAACACGGACCTTCTCGCGCGCCAGCCGTTGGTGCTGGCGCAGTTCTACGCGGACGAGGTGCTCCAGTCGGAGCTGGCGAGAGTCGTGTTCGTGATGCCGACCAGGTCCTGACGACAGTCGAGCGACCGGCTTCGCGGCTGATGGCGCGATTGAGCATTCCACGCGCGGCCTGCCGCGCGAGCAATCGCGCCAGCGCGTGAGCGGCCTGACGGTAGCGATGCTGGACGGCTCACGGCGCGCTCAATACGCGTTCACGCAGTATCGTGAAGCGGAGTACGACGAAGCAAGAATCGCCCTCGAGCAGTTTGCCGCCTACCTCGAACACCTGAAGCCTGCCGCCGGAGAATGGCAGCCCGGCGACGCACCGCTGAGCGACGAACGCGGCCTCGCGTTCGACAGGATGCTGACCTACGGCCGCCTGGCCATCCGGGCCGAACGAGCCAACCGGTCCGACGAGGCGCTGAATGATTGGCAGCGCGCCGAACACCACGCGGAGGTACTCCGATGGGAGGAACCCACGCGCGACCGGATACGCGCGACCGTCACCCGGCTGGACACCGAGCAGCCCGGGATGTCGAGCGCAACAGGGGATCCGCCATAAGCTGGTTCAGCGGCCCCTGTCTCCCACGGCAAAGCTTGAGTGGCACGCATGTGGGATACTCGATGTCGGGACACGCGCAGGCGTTCCCCATCAGCGAGATTCGACATGCTGCCGCGGAT
>CAZZGM010000295.1:0-1745 GCA_964653955.1 uncultured Bifidobacteriaceae bacterium
TCGCGAAGAAGGCCGCCGCTTTTTTTAGGATCTCGCGCTCTTCCTGGAGGATCCGGTTTTCTCGGCGCAGCCGCGTCAGCTCCTCGCGCTCGGCGGTGGTTAACCCGGTGCGGCCCTTGGTGCGATCAGCCTGGGCCTGCTTGACCCAGAGCCCAAGACCCGATGGTGTCAGGTCGAGGTCGCGGGCCACTGCGGTCACGCTCTTGCCCTCGTCGAGGACCAGGCGGACGGCCTGCTGCTTGAAGTCATCGGTGAAGCGCCGCCGGGGCCGGCGGCTGCGGGGCTCGGACATTGCGGACATCGTACCCACCTCTTGGGAGATGTCCACCAAATCGGATCAAGTCCATTCTTGTCCTTTGCGGAACGCTTGGTTGTGGCTTCATCTTTCAAGGCCCGTCAGAGGGGAACTGGGTGGCAACGCAAACTCGTTTGGGAGTTTTGACACCAATTGGTGTTTCTGATCTTGGCCCTGTTAGCGCGACGATGTCAGTTGACCTGAATTATGGCAACAGTAGCCATGTCGGGTGGGTAAGGTCTTACCCTTATGTGCAGACTGCACCAGGAGATGGCTCATACTTCATGCTTGAGCCGTGGGTTCCTGGCTCGTGGTCGTTCTTCTGGCACTCATACCCTTGCACCAGTAAATCAGAGACCAAGTGGCTAGAGAATCACACATTCTGGACGTTTCTTTGCTGGGGGTCTCCAAGTGAAGCGATGTTGCACAGCGTGGATACGAACGGGAATGTGATTTACACAGGTGGGCAGGATAAACTGATAAACTCGTTTAATGGAACGATGTACGCAAATCAATGCCGCACATCAGCTGATGGGCGCTATGATTTTTGCTATCAAAGCGACGGTAATCTTGTTTTGTACGATGGCTCTACTCCTCTCTGGGCTAGCGGGACACACGGGACTTCTACGGGTTTTGTTGCAATGCAGGGAGATGGAAATCTCGTAGTCTACGATGCCGGCAATGTGCCGCGTTGGAGTTCCGGGACCAACGGGCAGAACGGCAGTTTTGTTGTGGTGCAATCCAACCGTTGCGCGCTCATGTACTCAGACGATGGCAGTTACATTCCGTGGGGGACGGCCACGTGTAATAATCCTGGTGGTTCATCCCAGCAACCACCAATAGCTCCTCACTACTTTAGCGCGCATGTCAGTGGGAGTACCGTTTCGCTGTGGTGGACGCCGCCACCGGGCCCCATTTACGACTATCGCCTGGATGCTGGGAGTGCCCCTGGCCTGAGCAATATTGTCTCCTACCAGCTTGGAAACCAATCAAGTTATGTTGTCTACGGCGTGGGGCCAGGAACGTACTACGCGCGCGTTACGGCCAGGAATGGCGGAGGGCATAGTCCACCGTCGAACGAGATAGCCGTGGTTGTGTATTAGGGTTGGCGAGTGTTGCGGTGTGTTGGGCTATATGAGGCGAATCGTTGATTTTATCCACGTCCACCGCGACCGTTACGTCGACGAGCTGAAGCAGTACCTGGCCATTCCCAGCATCAGCGCGCTGCCGGCGCATGCCGAGGATGTGCGCCGCTGCGCGGAGTGGACGGCGGAGGAGATGCGGCGCATCGGGCTGCAGAATGTGCGGCTGGAAGAAACGCCAGGGCATCCGGCGGTGTACGGCGAGTGGCTGGGCGCCGAGGGCGCGCCCACCATCCTGTTCTACGGCCACTACGACGTGCAGCCGGTGGACCCGCTGGAGTTGTGGACGTCGCCGCCGTTCGAGGCGA
>CAZZGM010000295.1:1755-4700 GCA_964653955.1 uncultured Bifidobacteriaceae bacterium
GCCTGCCGGTGAACATGAAATTCCTCATCGAAGGCGAAGAAGAGGTCGGCAGCGCCAACCTCGACGCCTTCGTCCGCGCCAACAAGGACCTGCTGAAGGCCGACGTCGTTGTCATCAGCGACTCGCCGATGTTCGATCGCGGCATCCCGTCCATCTGCTATGGCCTGCGCGGTCTCGCGTATTTCCAGATCGATCTCCGCGGTTCGAAAACCGATCTGCACTCCGGATCGTTTGGCGGCGCGCTGGCCAATCCTGCGATGGTGCTGGCGCAACTGCTGGCGCAGGCCAAGGACAAGGGCGGGCGCATCAAGATTCCCGGCTTCTACGATGACGTGGTGGAACTGCGTCCCGAGGAGCGGGACGAGTGGAAGAAGCTGCCGTTCAACGAGAAGAAGTACCGGCAGGAGCTGGGCGCGCCGAAGCTGTTTGGCGAAAGCGGCTACACCACGCTGGAGCGCGTGTGGGCGCGGCCGACCTTCGAGGTGAATGGGCTGCTGTCTGGTTTCACCGGTGAAGGCGCCAAGACGGTGCTGCCGGCCGTGTCGATGGCGAAGGTCAGTATGCGGCTGGTGCCCAACCAGGATCCGCAGAAGATTGGCGACCTGTTCGAGGAGTGGGTGAAGAAGACCGCGCCGAAGACCGTGGACCTGACCATCACGCGCATGCACGGCGGCAAGCCGTGGATGACGGCGTTCGACAACCCGTACGTGCAGGCGGCCGGCCGCGCCATCGAGGCCGGCTTCGGCAAGCGCCCGGTGTTCAACCGCGAGGGCGGTTCCATTCCGGTGGTGTCGACCTTCCAGGAGGAGCTGGGCGTGCCGTGCGTGCTGTTTGGCGTCGGCCTGCCGGACGAAAACGCGCACGCGCCGGACGAGAAGCTGGACCTCGGCAACTTCCACGGCGGCATCGTCTCGGCGGCGCACCTGTACGCGGAAATCGGCGCGATGAAGTCGGCCTGATCCACCGTCGCGACTGCCTTCTTTGCGCTCGTCTTTGGCTCCTCTGCACGGCCGGAGCTGCCGGCTGTCGTGGCGAGTGAAACGCTGCGGCCGCCTCCTGCACCAGTGTGCAGGAGGCCGGTTCGCCCATCCCCCGGGCGGCCGGTGCGGCACATGCAGCGGTTCAAGAAAGTCCTCATCTTCCTCGCCTGCGCCATGGCGCTCACCACGCTGGCGGAACACCGTGCGGCCGACCTGCTGCAGGTGCCTCACTCCCTGATGGCGTCCCGCCAGTAGCGGCCTGACTCAGCCCGCTACCACGCGCTCTTCCTTTATCCGGTCTCGGCATCGACAACCCCGCCCGTCAGCGAACCGGTAGCCTGCCGCGCTATGCGATGTCGGCATGGAGTGCTGCACAGTACGACCAACGCGACGATGATGCCTGGATGCATGGTGCGCTTCCTCCGGCTGCCAGGGTTGATACCCCTCCGTCGTCAGCGGAAGCGATCGAGAATGATCTCGTTGCGCACCGCGTAGCCGTCGTATGGCGTGCGAAAGAGCAACGACTTCACCGCCTCCTCGGCAACCGTGATGTCCTGGCGGTTCGAGGTGCAGCCGGCCAGCCTGACGCCGCGGTCGCGGCCCGTGTCGCGGATCTCCACCCACACCGTGGTGTCCCTGGAGAGATAGGCGTTCTGACGCAGGGCGTCGTTGATCTCGTCCTCGTGCTGGCGGACCCGATCGCCCAGCACTTCGTCACGATCGGCGGCGAGCCTGGGCAGCGGTGTGCCGCGCACCGGCGAACCGGCACCGGTCGTCGGCGGAACGGTCGAGTCCACCACGTAGACGCGCATCTGTCCGTTGCTGTCCGCCGCCAGCGCCCGTGTCACCCGGCGGCCAGGCATGGCTTTGGCGTTCAGTTCCTGTTCGAGCGACGCGGCCACGGCCAGCCGCCGCCCGGCATTGCGTGGACTGCGCAGGTGTGCCTGGATTTCGCAGCTCACCGGGCGGAACAGCAGCGCCCCGCCGGCCGAGTCGTAGGCGCGAATGGTCAGGTCGAGGCCGCGGTTGGCCACGGTTGTGTCCGAGGTGTCGGCGGCGCAGTACATGTCACCGTCGCGGTGGACGTCGGCGCCGGCAATGGCGCCGCGGCTGCAACGCGAGCCCCACGGTCCACGGTCGAAATCGTAGGTCCGTGACGAATTGCCGCCACCGGCTGGCTTGACCAGCAGCACATCAACCTCGTTATTGCGCATGCGCACCAGGTTGACGACGTAGCCCTGGGTGGCCTTGTCGTTGACGAACGGCTCGATGGCCGACGGGAACCGGTGGGCCGGCGTGCTCGGCGCCCATTCCACCGCCCCCGGCGAGTCTGTCTCCGGACCCAACTCCACCAGCGCCAGGTCCAGCTGCACCGGCACCACGCGCGACAGCCTGGCCAGCGCGGCCTCGTCTTCCTGCAACTGCTTCGTCCAGCTGTTACGCGACTTGTTGGCGTAGAACCGGTACTCCACGCCAGGCTCGCTGTCGCTGCGTTCGAACGCGGCGTGGAACATGCCGCCCTCATGGGCGAACGTGGCCAGGCGGAAGCCGTCCGCCTTCAGCGCCGCGGTGAACTTGTCGAATCCGACCGTCGACGAGTTGCTGGCGTGCAGCAGCCGATACTCACGCATCCGCAACGGCACGCCGATGGGGCGGGCCATGATCACGAACCCGAGGCTGGCGGCCGAAGGCGCATCGGGAGCGCCGCGGCCCAGCAGCTGGCTCACGACGGTGCTGTTGCCGCCCACGAACGCCGCCACTTCGAATCCGGCGGCGGCCATGCGGTTGACGTTACGTTCGAGGCTCTCGGCCACCTGCCAGCCCTGAGTGCCCGACGTGGTGGGGACCACCACCCGATACTCGTAGCGCGTGTCGTCGTCCTGAGCCGAGGCGGCCAGGTCGAGCGCGCAGATGGCCAGCGCCGACGCGATCAGTACGGCGTATCGCAGCATGCGACGATGGGAA
>CAZZGM010000296.1:0-4639 GCA_964653955.1 uncultured Bifidobacteriaceae bacterium
CTGCGAGCCGCTTGAATGATGGCCGCCAGGTGATTGAGGTATTTCTCCAGGGCCCGGCGGCCGGGTGCGGTCAGCCTGTAGTCGGTCCGCGGTGTGCGGCCGTCGAAGGTCTTGTCGCACGAAACGTAACCGGCGTCTTCGAGCTTGCGGACATGGCCGCCCAGGTTGCCGTCCGTCGCACGCAATGCGGACTTCAACTCCGTGAACGACAACGACATCTCGTCTGCCGCCGCCAACGCGCTGACAATGCCAAGCCGCATACGGTCATGGAGCAGGCGATCGAGAGAGGCCGCGATTTCCGGGGCCGGAGCAGGGCCTGGCGCCCGTGTCGAAGCCTCCCGCCGCGTTTTCGTGCTGGTCTGGCGCGCCGCGTTCGATTTAGCCACCGTGATACCTCGCAATGTAAGTGCCGAATCCCACGTGCAATCCGCCAAACCCGACGCCGAGCCAGACGTTGCCCCATTCGGGTGATGTCAGGGACGCGGCCATACCGGCCGCCATGAAACATGCGCCGAGCACGCGGACCACCGGCACGCTGAACATCCCGCCCGTCAGCACGCCGACGCCGTACAACAGCAGCCACATTGGCGCCATGACGCTGAACTCCCGTGCGGCCCACAGGTCGTAGGTGATTGCCGCGCCGGCGACGAGCGGCGCCGCTGCGCCCAGGAGGAACCTGCGCGCGTTGCTGCCGGTCAGCGCGATGCCGGCGCGCCGCGCTTTCCAGATGAGCGCGGCCATCTCGATGACGATGGCGATACAGGCGGCGCCAAGCCATGTCGCGAGCCAGCGTTCGTCGGTCGGTTGCCGGGCCCCCACGACTGCGGCCGTCAGTCCGACCACGCCCGTGACCACGCCGCCGGCGCCGGGAACGGCGGTAAAGGCCGACGAGCGCTCCATCGCGGCCCGGATGTAGGTGAGATCGTCCGCCGCCCGGTTGCTGATGACGCGGAGCTGAGGTTCAGGCACGACACGAACACTGTAGTGCAGCGGCACATCGTCTTGTAGAGAACTTTGTGTCGAGAAGAACGGGCGAGGCGGCCCGCGGCCCGGAAGACCGCGGCCACCGATATCAGAACCGCCAGCCCACATGCACGGTCGGAAAGAACATGTAGGACTTCTGTTCGAGCCGTTCGCCGCCGAGCATCACGTCATCGGTATTGAACAGGTAGCTGACCGACACCCACGGTGTGATGTAGAGATGAGCGCCGATGTTGAACCGGTACCCCACGCGCGGCCCGATGCCGCTGCCGTTCCTCGTGGTCTCGCTTCCGGTGGCATCACGCTGATAACGGGTGTGGGTATACACCCCGTCCACCCCGACGAACAGCCCGCCCGGATGGCCCCCGAAGAAGTAGTCCGCCTTGACGGCCACACCACGCGCCCGTATGTCGACTCCGTCGTGGCCGTGCCATACCTCGGGCACGTCCGCGCCGAACACACCAATCTGCAGCCGGCCCGCGCCGCCCGCGATTTGACGGCCGACGTGCCCGGAGAACCCCCGCAGCCCGAAGGCAATCGGATCGGTCTCGACTTCCCACTGGGCGTGGGCGGCCGCCGGCATCCATACCACCAGCGCTGCCGCCAGCACGCCGGTTCTCATCATCCACTTCATGACTGATCTCCTCACTTGAACACGCGCAGGCCGGCAGTTCGGTACGCTGGCCCTTGCGCAACCATTCAGGAGGCGTTCAATCCGACCGCACAGGTGTTCAGCGGGGCCTGGTTACGCCTTCCGCATCGGGCGGCGTGCCGACCAGCTCACCAATCATTCGCAGCAGCTCCATCCATCCCTCGAAACGAAGCGGATCGCGGCCGTCCGTGACGGCGCTGCCGGTCAGCGGGTCCTTGTTGTCGATCGAGATGCGGATCACCATCGGATCAGCGCCTTCCGCGGGCGCAACGCTCCCTTTGCCCTTCATGTTCTGTGGGCGTTCAAGACAGGAGAACGGGCGTTCAGTCCGTGCGGTCAGCCCGATGGATCAGGTGTCCCAGGTGATCGGTGCGCGCGGATCGGGTGTGTAGGAGCAGTACCGGCCGGTGTGGATGGTGAGGGACAGGTGGTGAGCCAGCGACGGGTGGACCCGGGCGAGCGTCCGCAGCACTGCGCGAATGGCGCGCGTCACGTTGAGCCGGGCCCGCTCGGCGTGTGATGCGGCCTTTCGATCGCGCCCGCCAAGCCCCACCGCACGGGCCAGTTCGTTCGCCAGAAAATCCATCTCCTCCCGGGCGGTCGTCGCGCGGACAGGATCGTTGAAGCGCTCTGCTTCATCGAGCTCGGCGCGGAGTTCATCGAGGCGTGCCTTGTAGGCCGCCCGGGCCGGCCCATCGAGCATCTCCCCGGCATCGCCAAGGTCCGCCCGCGTTTCGAGTTCGACCTGGCCGGATGCGCGCGTCGCGGACGTTGGCGTCGCTTCGTCGACATCGGACGCTTCGAGATCGACGGCCAGAATGTCCTGGCCGGGGTTGACGAGCAGCCGGGCCAGACAGCGCAGGCCCTTGGAATCGCGAAGCCGGACCAGGGAGCCTTCATGGATGAACGTCCAATAGTCGCCTTCACGGCGAAGCACGTGTCGATCGGCCACAGCCCTGAGCTGCGCCGCCAGGCCGGTCGTGTCTGCCGCGGCCAGCGCCCGGAGCGTCTCGATTCGTTCGCTCATCGGTGGCCATGCCATCGACGCAGCCAACGTTGCCGCATGTTCCAGGAGCTCGAGGGCTTTACTCCGATCGGTGGCACCTCCGCGCCGACTGAGCATGCGGGCATACTCGCAGCATGCGTGAACCTGAAACGGCTTCGCGCCCAGCCGCTCATTGGCATGTATCGCGGCATCGAAGTGGCTTTCTGCTTCGTCTCCGGGACGACCGCGTGCCGCCAGAATCCCCAGATAAAACGACACGGATCCCAGGCACAGTGCAGGATGCAGCATCGGCATGACAATGGCACGGTGCGCGTGAGGAAGCAGGAGGGGATACAGGACGGCTGCGGCGTCTTCGTCATCCAGTTCGGCCGCAGCAAGTGACGCCAGGCCGATCGCGAGAAGCCAGAGGCCGTCCCGCGGCATACGAGGCACGTCGCGAGTCAGGTCCGCCAGGCATCGGCGTGCCGATTCATCCCGGGCGGCGCCGGCGAGGGCGAGACAGAGCCAGGCTCTGGCGAGTCCGAGCTGCGGTGTGCTCTGCACGACGTGCTGCCAGTCATCACGGAGTTCGCCCAGACGGCCCTGTTCCCAGCGCAGCATGCTGAGCTGATTGAGGTAGGCGAGGCCGGCGTTGGAACGGCCGGGCAGGCGGCCTCGTGCTTCTGCCGCCAGCGCTTCGACCTCGTCGAACGATCCGGCCAGCAACGCCCGTCCGGCTCGCATGGTTGCCGCGGCCCACTCGTGGTAGGCCATGCGGAGTTCCGTTGCCAGTTGCCCATGGGCGGCGATGTCCTGGTCCGCCGCGGTGATCTCGCCCGACTCCAGCGAGCACGTCGCCCGTTGCGCCCGGCCGATCAGCTCCGTGGCCCGGTCGCCTGTTTCACGTGCGACGGCAAGGATCTCTTCCGCCAGCGTGAACCGCTCCTCCAGCCCGTCCGGTCCCCAGCGTGCCATCCAGCGGGCGCGGAGTGCATCGACCAGCGCGCTCCGGTCATCCAGGCGGCGTGCGATCCGGATGGCTTCCAGACTGAGTGGTCCGGTTGGCGATTCTCCATTGGTTCCCTCGGAGAACGTCAACTCGAGAGACAGACGCGCCAGCAGCCGCACCCGCAGCGCGCTGTCCGCCGGGCTGAGGTGTTCGAGCGCTTCCCGCAGCACGGCAAGCAGCTGCCGGTCCACGAGGCCGCCCTGGATCACCTGCTCGCCGATGCCCAGCGCCGCGTTTGCCAGCTGCTCCGGCTGTCCGTGCTGTCGAGCGATGTCGGCGGCCAGGAGGAAGGTGGCTTTGGCGTGGTCGTACTCGCCGGTGCCGGCGTGTGCCCGGCCGAGTCGCACGAGCAGTTCGCAGCGCCGCAGGGGATTGGCGCCTTCGGAGAGCGCGAGCGCATCGAGGGCCCGCCGGTACTGGACGGCGGCTTCTTCGTAGGCGAAGGCGTCCATGGCCCGGTCGCCGGCGCGGCGGGCATATTCGCCCGCCTTCGCGCTTTCTCCGATCGCGGCCGACTTGGCGAAGTGATAGGCAAGTTCGCTGAGGTGGGACGTCGACGTTGCCCCATGCACGCGCTCAATGGCCTCGCCGACTCTCCGGTGCATCTGCGTTCGCGCCGCAATCGGCAGCCCATCGTAGATAGCCTCTCGCATCAGCGGGTGAGAAAACCGGTACACACCCGCCGTGTCTGCTGCTTCCATGACAACGCCAAGGTCCACCGCTTCGGAAATCGAAGCGAGGACGTTGTCGAGCGGTAAATCAGAAGCGGCGCCCGCCAGGACGAGGTCGAAGTCGCGCCCAACCACGGCGGCGGCCGAGAGCACCTGGACAGCGTCCACCGACAGTGGCGCAAGGCGCCGGCGGATCACCGCGCGCACGCTGTCGGGAACCGGAATACTCAGCCGGCCCGGACGGTCCAGCGCGTCCCGCGTGGCCAGCAGGCGTGTGACTTCCCGAACGAACAACGGGTTGCCGCCGGTTGCCGCATGGATGGCCGCCACTTTGCCGTCCC
>CAZZGM010000297.1:0-1142 GCA_964653955.1 uncultured Bifidobacteriaceae bacterium
TGAAGGACGGCGCGGACGTCAACGCGGCGCAGGGCGACGGCATGACGGCGCTGCACTGGGCGGCCATGAACGGCCAGGCCGACCTTGCGACGCTGCTGCTGGACGCTGGTGCCAGCGTGAAGACCACCACGCGCATCAACGGCTACACGCCGCTGATGCTGGCGGCACGTCATGGGCACGGCGCAACGGTTGCGGCGCTGCTGAAGGGCGGCGCCGATGCGGCCGTGGCCAGCGACAACGGCACCACGCCGCTGATGTATGCCGCGGCGTCCGGTGACGTGGCGGCGGTGGACGCCATTGCCTCGTCGGGCGTCGATGTGAACGCGCGCGAGAACGTGCGCGGTCTCACAGCCGTGATGTTTGCGGCGGCCGCCAATCATGCCCCGGTGGTGCAGGCGCTGCATCGACATGGCGCGGAACTGGAAGCGCCGTCCACGCCGCTCGACCTGCGTGTGCTGGATCGCAGCAGGTTCGCGGGTGTGCTGTTCGGTAATCCCACGGCGCCGAAGGCACCGGGGCAGGAAGCGGGGTCGGTGGAAGGCGGCGGGGGCCGTGCCGGTGGCAACGTGAACGTGGGGCGCAACAACGGTCCGGCGCCGCCCCCTGCGGCCGCGGCTGAGCGCATTCCCGGCGTGGATCGGGATTTCAGCGGCAACGAGTTGGTGAACACGCATGGCGGCATGACACCGCTGCTGTTTGCGGCGCGTGAAGGGCACATCGACACCGCCCGTGTGCTGCTCGATGCCGGTGTCGACGTCAACCGTGCCAAGGTTGGGGACGAAACCACACCGTTGGTGGAAGCGGTCATCAACGGCAATTTCGACCTGGCGAAGCTCCTGCTCGATCGCGGTGCCGACCCGAATCGTTCGCCGATCAACGGCATCACGCCGCTCTATGCCGCCATCAACATCGAATGGACACCGCGCGCCGGCGGCGCCAAGCGGCGGAATTACAAGTATCAGGAGCTGTCGTACCTCGACATGATGACGGTGCTGCTCGATGCCGGTGCCGACCCGAACCCGCGCTTGAAGACGAAGGTGTGGTACGGCGGGAATCTGTCCGGCGTCAACGAGCAGGGCGCCACGCCGTTCTGGCGCGCCGCCTACGCCTCGGATATCGTGGCCATGCAGTTGCTGGTGTCA
>CAZZGM010000297.1:1152-4623 GCA_964653955.1 uncultured Bifidobacteriaceae bacterium
GGACCTGGACGCCATGAAGGCGCTCGCCGCGCACGGCGCCGACCCGAACATCCCTACCATCAAGGGCCTCTCACGCCCGATGACCGACGATGGTGTGCGTGAGTATCAGGAGGTGGCTGGCCGTCCGCCGGTGCCGACGGGCGGTCCGGGCGTGCCGCCGCTGGTGGCTGCCGCCGGCGTGGGCTACGGCGAAGGTTTTGCCGGCAACACCCACAACTTCGCGCCGTCGGGCATGATGGCCGCCGTCAAGTATCTGGTCGAAGAACTCGGCGCGGACGTGAACGCCGTCGATCACGAGGGCAACACCGCCATGCACAACGCCGCCGCGCGCGGTGACGTGGAGATGATTCTTTATCTCGTCGAAAAAGGCGCGGACCCGAAGGTCGTCAACCGCGAGGACAAGTCGACGGCGGACATGGCCAATGGTCCGGTGCAGCGTATTCAGCCGTGGCCGGAAGCGCTGGCGCTGCTGGAGAAGCTGGGCGCGGTGAACAATCACCGCTGCGTGTCGTGCTGAGTCCTGTCTGACGTATCGAGTCGCGCTGGCCGCACTGTCGCGGCCAGCACGATCGCCGCAACCGCGGCTACGATCCCGCGAGTTGGGAGAACAACAGCGGAAGCACTGGCTGCCCATCACTTTCGGACAAACGCCGTGAGCCACCCGATGCATACTGCTCGTGCGCCTGCTGGAACTCGTCGCGTGCCCACTCCACGAGCGACGATGGCCCGAGCACCCGGACGTGCCGGCCGAAACTGAGGATCCAGCTGCGGAGCGCGTAGTCGTCACACACCTGTAGTGTCATCTGCACTGTCCCGTCCGCGCGCTCTTTCATCTGCTGCGAGGCGTGCCACACTTTGTCCCGCACGCTCGCGGCGACCTCTGGATGAAAACGCAGGTGCACTTTGCAGGTGGGTCCGCGATGCACGCCCAGCGACTGATGGAACGGGTCCGACTCCAGCTCCGCCACGGGTGTGAACGTGGCCTTCTGAGGGGCCAGCCGCTTGATCCGCTCCACCGCGAAGGTGCGCACCTCTGCATAGGCCGGCACGAACGCCATCAGGTACAGCCCACCCTGCGCGTAGACCAGACGATAGGGATGCACCACGTAGTCCTTGTCCCGCTCGCTCGCCCGCGAGTGGTAACGCATGCCGAGAACCGTGCGATCGACAATGGTCTGGAGCAGCCGGGAGGTGGTCTGATAGGTGGTGGTACCGGCGCGCTTCCGGTTGTCCGGCTTCACGTTGATCACGCGCGGCAGCCGGTTCAGAAACGTCTTCATCTGCGGCGTCAACGCCGCGTCGAACTTGTCCAGCGCACCCTGGAGGTCGGCCAGCACCTCCGTGCCGGCAAAACACTCCAGCAGCGCCCGGCTGAAATACAGCGCGCACAGCTCGGCGAACGTCAGTCCGTTGCGCACCAGCATGCTCATGGCATTCGGGTCCAGTCGCCAGAACTTGGTGCCGTTGGTCGTGTCGTCGTAGATGGGGAAGCCCGCCGCCTGAAGGGCGCTGAGATCCCGCCTGATGGTTCGTGTGGTGACGTCCAGATCCTCGGCGAGCTTGTTGATGGTGTTGGTCCTGCCGGCGGCGAGATGGCGCAACAGGCGCCACTGCCTGATCACTTCGTCGTTGCGAGCCATGGCGGAAGGCGGCCATTCTAGCGCGCCCGGTCCGGCTTTTCACGCTGTGACCTGAGCTGCGACCTGACCTGTCACGCCCGTCGTGCCTGCTGGGGAAGGCTGGACTAGAATTTCTGACGCCGGCAACGGCTCACCACTCCTCAGCGATGTCGAATCCCTTCTTCGAGCGCCCCATTGTCAACTCGCCGTACGAGTACCCGCATCAGCACTGGGAACTCGACCCGTCCGGCCAGCCCACCGGACACCTGATTGGCCGCCGCCGCCGCGCCGAATTCATCACCCCCATCCCGAAGCCGAAGAAGAAGAAAGGCAAGGAAACACAGGAAGAACTGGGCCTCGACGAGGGGCGAGGCCTGACCACGAAGGAGCAGGCCTACGACCTGACGTCCATCATCAACGAGGTCCGCGGCCAGGTGGACGCGTGGCGCAACCTCGCGCCCAGCCAGTGGCAGGTGACCCCGGAGACGGCGCGGCTGCTCCAGCACTGGCGCCACCATCAGTTCGGCGGCGTACGGCCGTTTTTCTGTCAGATTGAAGCCGTCGAGACGGCCATCTGGTTTACCGAGGTCGCGCCACACACCGCGGCCGGCCGGAAGCTGCTGGCGAATCTGAAGGCCGTCAATGCGGATGCGAACCCCGGCCTCGAACGCCTGGCGCTGAAGCTGGCCACCGGCGCCGGCAAGACCACGGTGATGGCCATGCTCATCGCCTGGCAGACGCTCAACGCCGTCCGCCGGCCCGGCAGCAAACACTTCACGCGCGGCTTCCTCATCACCACGCCGGGGCTCACCATCAAGGACCGCCTGCGCGTCCTTCAGCCCAACGACCCGGACAACTACTACGGCACCCGCGAGCTGGTCCCGCACGACCTGCTCGACGACATGAAGAAGGCGCGCATTGTCATCACGAACTACCACGCCTTCAAGCGTCGCGAGCGCATGCAGTTGTCAGCCGGTGGCCGTGCTCTTCTTCAGGGACGAACCGGCCCCTCTCCGGAGACACTCGAAACCGAAGGCCAGATGCTCCAGCGTGTGATGCCCGAGCTGATGGGGATGAAGCACATCCTGGCGCTGAACGACGAGGCGCATCACTGCTACCGCGAGAAGCCCGAGGACCCGGACGACGAGAAGCTGAAGGGCGACGACCGCAAGGAAGCCGAGAAGAACAACGAAGCGGCACGGCTCTGGATTTCCGGCCTGGAAGCGGTAAACCGCAAGCTCGGCCTGTCGCGCGTGATGGATCTCTCCGCGACCCCATTCTTCCTGCGCGGCTCCGGTTACGCCGAGGGCACCCTGTTTCCATGGACCATGAGCGATTTCTCCCTGATGGACGCCATCGAGTGCGGCATCGTCAAGCTGCCGCGCGTGCCGGTGGCCGAGAACATCCCCGGCAACGAGATGCCGGTATACCGGAACCTGTGGGAGCACGTCCGCAAGGACATGCCGAAAAAGGGCAAAAGCACCGCTGGCGAGCTCGACCCCGAAAAGCTGCCCATCAAGTTGAGAACGGCGCTCGAAGCCCTCTATGGGCACTACGAAAAGACATACGAACTCTGGCGCGAGCGCGGCATCTCCGTGCCTCCCTGCTTCATCGTCGTTTGCCAGAACACAGCGATCTCGAACCTGGTCTACGAGTACATCTCCGGCTATAGCCGTACGGGGGAGGACGGGGCCACCCAGGTCACCAACGGCAAGTTCGCGCTCTTCCAGAACTTCGACGCCACGACGCTCAACGCACTGCCGCGACCGAACACGCTGCTCATCGACTCCGAAGCACTGGAGTCCGGTGATGCGCTCGACCCGAAGTTCCGCGCCATGGCCGCTGACGAGAT
>CAZZGM010000298.1:0-2860 GCA_964653955.1 uncultured Bifidobacteriaceae bacterium
GTCGGGACACGCGCAGGCGTTCCCCATCAGCGAGATTCGACATGCTGCCGCGGATGCTCAGGGCCACAGCCATCGTCATGGCGATGACCGTGACCGGTTGTCAGGCTGGCTCTCCGCCTGCTGAAGAGTCGGTCGGACTGCCGGCGCGCGAAGATGGGGTGGCCACGACGGCACCCGCGTCGTTCGTCAACACCGTGTGGACTGTTGCGGAATCCGAACAGATCGCGCATGGCGAACTACGGGTGTTCCTTTCTGAAGGTACGCTCGTGCTGGCATCTCCCAATGGCATCCCGGCATTCGGACGATGGCGCTATGACAACGGCCAGTTGACGATCACCGAGGACGGTCTGGATTATCGCGTCGATATCCTGGAGTCGACTCAGGACGTGTTTCGCGTGCGCATACACAGTCCGGGAGATCCTGTCATCATCCGCTTCGAGCCTGCCGCGGGCGGCCCGCATCCGGGCAACGGGTCGTCATCTCCGGAGCCGTAACCAGTCACCTCCGAAGCCGCAACCAGATGCGAGGCTCAGCGGCTTCATTGCCAGAGGGACGTATACGTTATCGGCAGGGAAGACCAGGTGAGGCGTCAATGGTAATGCTGAAGGGGCAGGGCTCCCGGGAAGGCAGAGGGCCGACGGGATGACGATCCAGTCGAACACTGCTCGCCGGTTCGCGATGTGTGTCGGCGCTGTTGCCTGGTTCGGCATCCTGCTGCAGCTCGTCTTGTCGTTGTCGCTTGCCGCCGCAAACGGCCGGTCCCTGGTCTGGGGGCTGGTCATCTATCTCGGATTTTTCACGGTCCTGACCAACATCCTCGTCGGGCTCGTCGTCGTGGTGCCGCTCGTGGCCCCGGGCTCGGCTGCCGGGCGCTTCTTCGCCACGCCCGGTGCCACGCTGACGGCCGCAGCCACGATCGCCATGGTCGGCCTCGCGTACCACATGCTGCTGAGGCAGGTGTGGAATCCCCAGGGCTGGCAGCTCGTGGCGGATGTCGTGTTGCACTACGTGACGCCCGTCCTGTTCCTCCTGTATTGGTGGACCATCGTGCCGAACGGCCGCTTGCGCGGCCGCCACGTGGTGGCGACCGTGGCCTATCCCGCGGGCTATCTCGCGTACATGCTGATTCGAGGAGAGCTGATGGGCGTGTATCCCTATCATTTTGCCGACGTGCATGCGCTCGGTTACGCGCACGTGCTCTGGAACGCGCTCGGCCTGCTGTCGGGTATCGTGATTCTGGCCGCAGTGCTGTTCGCGCTTGCGCGCGTGAAGCAGGTCATGGTGTCCAGCAGGCATCGGCGCAACATTCGCAGCGAGGTCGTGTCATGATCGCGCCCATGGCCGAATGGCTCACCCTTACGCAGGCGCTCGCCAGGACGATGAACGACCACGCACCCGGGTGGACCGGGCGGAACGACAGGGATCCAGGCATCACCGTGCTGGAAATCCTGGCGTTCCTCGCGGAGGGCGTGCAGCTCCACCACGGCGTGGTGAACGGCGGCGCGCCCGTGGCCTCTCGCATTGTCGAGGCGCTTCAGGCTTACGAGCGTAAGGAATCCGTCGAGATGAGCGTGAAGGATGAGCGCCCGGTGCGCGTCGCGACGCTCGACGACCGGCGGCCGGATGCACGTGCGGTCCTGCATGAAGGCTGGTCCGGAACGAAACGCCCGCGCTTTTTTCCCGGCCGGCTGCTGACGGCTGACGCACTCAGCGACGAGCAGCACTACCACCTCGAAGCGCATCGCCGTCATCTCCAGATGTTCCACGGCTCCGGCATCGCCCGCGGCCTGCAGGTGGAAGTCGATGCGGATGGCGGAACAATCACGATCGAACCTGGCGTGGCGGTCGATGCGCGCGGGCGGGAGATTGACCTTGCCGAACGCGCCACGGTGGCCATGCCTCACGGCTCGGTGTCGCCGGCGTTGATCGTGCTCGAATACACCGAGCGGATGGTCGATCCGGTGCCCGTATCGACGGACGCTGGAGTGGAGTGGAGCAGCATCGAGCAGGGGTGCCGTGTCGTCATCGCGGCATCGCACGAGAGCGGCGTGGCTCTTGCCCGTGTGGTGCGCGACAAGGACCGCTGGCGCGTGGATCGATCGTTTGCTCCCGTCCGCGCAGGTGGTTGAGTACTTCGATGCCTGCCATCGAACGTGATCCGACTGCCGCCCTCGTCTTGCGGGTGTGTGCCGTCGTGCTGGTGGCGGCGCTCGTCTTCGCCGGCTGCAACGAGCCACGTGGCACGGACGCACCTTCCGCCGCGCCCCTCGTCAATCGCGACGTTCCGTCCGGAGTGGCGCCGGACACCGAGACTGCTGTCGCGGAGACCGCGCCCGTGGAACCCGAGACTGCGCCCGCGGAACCGCTGCCGGCCGTGGCGCAGCCTTATCGTGCGGCGACGACAGGCGTGCTCGTGTTTCAGTCCGACATCACGGGGCGGCCGAAAATCTACACGTTCGACGTTGCAAGCGGTCACATCGTGGCGCTGACGAGCGGGCGTGACTGGCGCGATGAATCGCCTCGATGGTCGCCCGACGGCCAGTGGATTGCCTTCAGCTCCAACCGCGCGCACTACACGGCACAACCAGAAGAGGGGACTCCCGACACTGATATCTGGGTGATGCGCGCCGACGGGAGCGAGCCGCGACGCATCACCACCGATCCGGGCAACGACCACGACCCGAGCTGGATGCCCGACGGCCAGTCTCTTGTCTTTTCGTCTGACCGCGAATCGCGGGGCGATCTGTATCGCGTGCGGCTCTCCGACGGCCACACCGAACGGCTCACGCGCAACTTCGTCGGCCGTGCGCTGATGCCCGCGGTGTCGCCGGATGGCCGTAAGGTGGCCTTCGGCGGGCAG
>CAZZGM010000298.1:2870-4605 GCA_964653955.1 uncultured Bifidobacteriaceae bacterium
AAAAGATGTTTGTCGGCAGAAATTTCTGAGACCGCCGCGGCGGTGTCGACGGGAAGTTCCATCGAAAACTCCCCTTCGGCGGGCAGACACTCCGGATGGGACAGTTCTGGGCCTATCAGGTCCACGTGCTGGATCTGGCGAGCGGCGAGAGCGGCCCGCTGCCGTCGAGCGGCGGGGCGTGCTGGCCATCATGGACGCCAGACGGTCGCGCGCTGTTCCACGTACAGCTCGAGCGCGAGCCGTCAATCATTCAGCGGCGCGACCTGGCATCGGACCAGACGATGGTCGCGCATGCCGATGCGAAGCTGTGGTCGTACTATCCGCGGGTGTCGCCCGATGGCGAGTGGCTGGTGGTGTCGGTCAGCCCGGAGCATCACGCCGGCGAGGACTGGGACCTGGCGCTCGTCTCGACATCGGACCCATCGCAGCGCATGGCCCTCACGGCGGGGGCCGGCAACGATCGGCTGGCGGACTGGCGTCCGACGCGCAACTAGCGCGTGCGGGGCTCCGGCTCGTCTGAAGGCGTGCCGGCCGCTCGACAGCCGTATTGCTACGCTTCGGGACAGAAATCGCACTTGACCTTCCCATCGTTGGAAGCTTCAGGATGGTTGCAGGCATCCAACAAGTGTCAGGAGCAGCACGATGAACGCCGCGAAAGCCCGGCCGTCACCAGCCGAGTCCACCATTCGATTGCCCATCGAGGGCATGACGTGCGCCTCATGCGTGTTGCACGTCGAGCGGGCGCTGAAGAAGGTGGACGGCGTCGACGCGGTCAGCGTGAACCTCGCCACCGAACGCGCGGAGATTCAGACACACCGCGCGGTTGACACCAGCGCCCTGGTGCGCGCGGTTGAGGCCGCCGGTTACAGCGTCCCGTCGACAACCGTCGACCTGAGCGTCGAGGGCATGACCTGCGCCTCATGTGTGGGCCGAGTGGAGCGGGCGTTGCGTGCAGTGTCTGGCGTGACCGAAGCAACAGTGAATCTGGCGACGGAGCGGGCCAGCGTTCGCGGGACCGCCAGCACCGAGGCCCTGGCGGCAGCGGTTGCGAAGGCCGGCTATCACGCGCGGGCAATCACGGCCGCGACCGGTCAGTCGATGGCGGACGAGTCAGCCCAGCGCAAAGAAGACGAGCGCCGCGGACTCCAGCGCGACCTGACGATGGCGGCGCTGCTGACGCTGCCGGTGTTCCTGCTCGAGATGGGCACGCATGTCATTCCCGGCATGCACGATCTCATTCACCGGACCATCGGGATGCAGTGGAGCTGGTACATCCAGTTCGCACTCACGACCATCGTGCTGGCGGTGCCCGGCCTTCGGTTCTATACCAAGGGGCTCCCCGCGCTCGCGCGGTTTGCGCCGGACATGAACTCGCTCGTAGCCGTCGGCACGCTGGCGGCATATACGTTCTCTCTTGTCGCCACGTTCGCGCCCTCGCTCCTGCCCGCGGGCACCGTGAACGTCTACTACGAAGCCGCCGCCGTCATCGTCACGCTGATCCTGCTCGGACGATTTCTGGAAGCGCGTGCAAAGGGGCGCACGTCGGAAGCCATCAAACGGCTCATCGGACTACAGGCGAAGGTGGCGCGCGTGCAACGCAACGGCGTGAGTGTCGAGATTCCTATCACGGAGGTGGTGACCGGGGACATCGTCGACGTTCGTCCAGGCGAGCGTATTCCGGTTGACGGTGAGGTCACTGAAGGTGACAGCTACGTGGACGAGTCCATGATCACGG
>CAZZGM010000299.1:0-1295 GCA_964653955.1 uncultured Bifidobacteriaceae bacterium
CCCAGCAGGTCCAGCAGCGGCCCGCCCCGCCCGACGTGGCCCGTCCTCCGGCCGATGCCGTGAAGACGCCCTCCGGTCTGACGTACAAGGTGCTCGAGCCCGGCTCCGGCGACGTGCGTCCGACGGCCGAGGACTTCGTGACCGTGCACTACACGGGCTGGACCACGGACGGCAGGACGTTCGACAGCTCGTATAAACGCGAGGCGGCCAGCACGCTGGCCGTGCGCCGCACCATCAAGGGCTGGGCTGAAGGCGTGCAGATGATGACCGCCGGCGAGAAGCGGCGGATGTGGATTCCGAGGGACCTCGCCTACCCGGGTATGTCGGGCCGTCCGCAGGGCATGGTGGTGTTCGACGTCGAGTTGATCGAAGTAGTGCCGTCGCCCGACAAGAATCCGCCGGCCGACGTCACCGGCCCGCCGGCCGACGCGCAGATCACGCCATCCGGCCTGGCTTACAAGGTGCTGCGTCCCGGTCACGGCACGGCGCACCCCACCCGCGACAGCCAGGTCACGGTGCACTACTCGGGCTGGACGACGGACGGGGCGTTGTTTGACAGTTCGTTGATGCGCGGCCAGACGGCGACGTTTGCGCTCACCGATGTCGTCGAGGGCTGGACCGAAGGATTGCAGCTGATGGTACCCGGCGAGAAGACGCGCTTCTGGATTCCCGAGCGCCTGGCCTACAAGGGCGAAGGCGACGGCCCACGCGGCATGCTGGTCTTCGACGTCGAGCTGCTGGCCATCCCCACCGGGCAATAACACCCGCAAATGTGCGCACGCATCGCGTAATCGAGTGGCGCCGCATTCCCGTGGATCGTGGCGACGTGGGCGTGCGCCTCGACCTGGTGCTGCTCCGTCATCTCGAACACGAGCCGGGCATGTCGCGGGCGCGCATCCAGAAGTGGATTGCGGCCGGCCGCGTGCTGGTGAACGGCACACCCGCGCCGCGCGTGGCCTGGCGCGTGGCGGCCGGGGACCAAATCGATCTGGACGTCCGCGAGGTGCGGCACCGGGAGCGCCCGCGGCCCGAAGACATCCCGCTCGACATCCTGTTCGAAGATGCACACTTGCTGGCTATTGCCAAGCCCGCGGGCCTGGTGGTGCATCCGTCGTACAAACACGCGAAGGGCACGCTCATCAACGCGCTGCTCCACCACGCCGAACGCTGGCCGTCGGGTGATGCGCCGGCCCTGCTCACGCGGCTCGACAAGATGACGTCGGGCGTGGTGCTGGTGGCCAAACGCCGCGAGGTGGTGGCGGCGCTCCAGCGCGAGATGCGCGCCGAGCGTATCG
>CAZZGM010000299.1:1305-4591 GCA_964653955.1 uncultured Bifidobacteriaceae bacterium
CGGTGAACCGATCACTGTCGGGGCGGTCATGGTGGTCGTGGCGGACGGGGTTGGGAGATGCGCGCCGAGCGTATCGACAAGGACTATCTGGCCGTCGTGTGGGGCAAGCCCGTGCCGGCGCGCGGCACCATCAACCTGGCGCTCGATCGCGACCCGTGGGATCGCCGCCGCGTGACAGTGACCGACCGGGGCGGCCAGCCGTCGGTGACGAAGTACGAGCGGCTTGCCGCGGCGAAACTCGAGAAAAGCCTGCTCGAGAAAACGTCAACGGAACGGGGCGTGCCCGCCGAACCCCTGGCGAACTCGTGCTCGCACGCCGAAGCCGTGGCGAAGGCTGTGTCACTGCTCCGCTGTCGTCTCGTGACGGGGCGCATGCACCAGATCCGCGTCCACCTGGCGCATCGCGGGTGGCCGCTGGTGGGCGATGCCACCTATGGCTTGAAGAACGCGCCGCTGGCATTTCCGCGTCAGGCGCTACATGCCTGGCGTGTGGCGCTCACGCACCCGGTGACGCGCGAGCGGATCGACATCGAAGCGCCACTGCCTGAGGACATGCAGGCGCTGCTCGAGCGCCTGCACCTGCCGGCGCCGGCGGGCGAACGCGACTGATCGCCGACGGCTGGTGCCACGCCAGCAGAGGCGCATCGAGGCGCGCTCGGTTGGCCGCGAGTCTTGCGGCAGGCCGCGCGGGGACAAATCCGCGCAGCCCGTTGCTCCCCGTAAACGTCAGCGCGCCTGCGTGGGCGTCCCTTCCGCACTCATCGTGCTCACGTAGAGCGGATTGAACAGCAGCTTGAACGTGTTGTGCGGCTGGCCGCGCCAGCCGGGGCGGAAACCGTAGACGACCGCCTGTCCGCGGCCAACGGGCACGCGCGCGCCGGCGACACGTCCCGCCAGATAGCGCTCGCCGCCGTATTGCCAGCCGCTGACCAGGAAATTGTCGCGTGCGTACTCGGCCACCACTTCCACGTTCCTGGGCGCGCGCTGCTGGCCTTCGGATGCCGGCGGCACCACGGTCAGGACCTGGCTCGAGTTGAACATGGCTACGGCTTCCCGCTCCATGCCGTAGGCCAGCGGGTGATCGGGCCTGGTGTTGACGCGCAGCAGCGTCCCCGGAATGAAAAACTCCGTGGGGCGTGTGCCGGCCACGTTGTTTCTCAGCGGAAGTCCGAGCGCGCTGATGGCAAAGTCCACCGCCGCGTCCCAGGCGAGCAGCGTCCCGCCGTTTTCGACGAACGTGCGAATCCGCGCCGCGCCGTCCACGCCCACACCACCCACATACTCATCGGGCATCGTCCCGGACAGGTGGCCGTTGAGGATACGGTCAGACGACTCGTGCGAAAGGATGATCACGTCGAAGCGCGACAGGTCGCCGGTGCGGATGTCGACGTTGGAGAGGTTCGTGTACTCGAACTCGTACTGCTCCAGCAGCCAGCGCGTCCAGCCCTCGTCCATATTGCCCAGCCAGCTCTTGTAGAGCCCGATACGCGGTGCACGAACGGATCGCGAACCCGCCGGTGCGGTGGCGGCAGCGCGAAACGGCACGCCCAGCGTGCGTCCTTCGCGATCGACAACGTCACGGGCGACACCTTCCACCGCCACCGTACCGTCGGACGCCCACGATACGCGGGCGCCTGCCTTCAGTAACCGGTTCACCGCCTTCACACCCATGTTGAGGTTGGGCGACGTGAGGAACACGCTGCCGTCGCCTTCCACACCGCCGGCAGCCGCGGGAACTTCGTCCACCAGCGTCTCAGGCAGCGTGAACGCCTCGGTGACGCGATCGGCCTTCACGCCCATCTGGAAACCCAGCTCGTAGCCGGTCATGTCGTACGGCCGATCCGGCGGCCCACCGGGATAAAGCTGGCGCTCTGGATAGACCTTCGGCTCCATCAGATCGACCAGGTGCGGGCGGAACGCCTGCGGGCCCAGCACGTAGGTGCCGGCGGGATATTGCTTCCCTCCCGCGCTGAACGGCTGATCCGCCCTCCTCACCTCGATCCCACCCACCCTCATCGTCTTCAAAAATTCCACAGTGCGCGTGGGGTCGTGCTGCGCGGCCATATCGATGACGTACGCGAACGGACCACCTTCGGCCTTCTCGCCGCGAGTGATCTGCCGCGTGCCCATGAACCAGATGTTGAAGAGCAGGTCTTCCTTCAGCTTGGCCGCGTAGTCCAGCGTGGCCTTCGACGCCGTGTCCATGTAGGTGACGGCGTCGCGCAGGTGCCAGCAGCCGCCCAGCCAGGGGTTGGTGTAGTCGGTGGTCCGCGTCTTGGCGGGCAGGTGGCCATTGGCTTCACCAAACGTGTCGGGAATTTCTTCGGGCGTGTAACAGCGCGGCGTCGCCATGCGGTAGAGCGCGGTCTCGGTGAGGTAGCCGGCCATGTTGTGGAAGTCGGGCACGCCGCGCATGCTGCCGTTCCACCACATGTCGAACGTGATGCCGCTCACATAACCCGGCTTGTCTTCGATGTCGAAGCGCTTGCGCATGTGCTCGCCAATCTGGTTGACGGTGGAGACGAGCAGCGGATCGAGGTTGGGGTTCACGGGATTCTTCATCGGCGGCCCCCAGATGCGTCCGGGGAACGGCGAGCTCTGGTGGTGGTTGTAGACAATCTGCGGGAACCACCGGTGATAGAGCTGGCGCCCGACGTTGGCCGTCTCCGCCTGCGTGAACATGTACCAGTCGCGGTTGTTGTCGTGGCCGATGTAGTGGTGGTAGAGCCACGGCGGCGTGGTGGTTTCGAACGGCGTGCCCAGATGCTTGTTGTACCAGTCGCGGACGATGTTGAGGCCGTCGGGGTTGAGCGTGGGCATGGCGAGGAAGATGACGTTGTCGCGAATGCGCTTCGCCTCGTCGGTCTCGCTCGTGGCCACCCACCACGCCAGTTCCGGCATGTGCTGCGAGTTGGCAATCTCGCTGGAGTGCATGCCGCCGTCAATCCAGACGATGGCCTTGCCTTCTTTCGCCAGCGCGCGTGCTTCCTCTTCACTGGTGCCGCGCGCCGTGGCCAGCCGCCGCGCCATGTCGCGGTAGCGCTCGCGGTTCTTCAGGTTGGCCTCGCTCGAGATGAGCGCCACGATCATGGTCCTGCCCTGCGTGGACTCGCCAATCTCTTCCACCACCACACGATCCGACGCCGCATCGAGCGCGCGGAAGTAGGCGAGGTCCTGCTCGTAGTCGAACACCTTGTAGTCGGTGCCCGGCTGGAACCCGAAGAAGTCCGCCGGATTGGGCACGCCGCCGCCACGCTGCGCCTGCGCGGCACCCATGACGGCAACG
>CAZZGM010000300.1:0-4587 GCA_964653955.1 uncultured Bifidobacteriaceae bacterium
TCTCGCGAAGGGCAATGTCGCGCGCCTGGCGCAACTCGCCTTCGTAGGTGGCCGAACTTGGTGCCAACGCGGTGGTTGGCGTCGACCTCGATTACGAAACCGTGGGCGGCGGCGGTTCGATGCTGATGGTGACCGTCAGTGGCACGGCGGTGGTGGTGGAGTAGGAAGGCACAAGGCAAAAGGCACAAGGCAAAAGGCACAAGGCGGAAGGGAAAAGGCAGAAGCAGAGCGTGGCGTCCGATACCCCGAAACCTGGTGAGGCCAGGGACGAGCCCGTGTTCGTGGCCCGGCAGATCACCAAGGTCTACCCGATGGGTGAGGTGTCGGTGCAGGCGCTGCGCGGCGTGGACTTCGACCTTCGGCCGCGCGAGTTCGTCGTGCTGCTGGGGCCGTCGGGCAGTGGCAAGTCCACGCTGCTCAACATCCTCGGCGGGCTGGACGTCCCGACGTCCGGGCACGTGTTCTACAAGGACCACGACCTCACCGAGGCCGACGAAGCGGCGCTCACGGCCTACCGCCGCAATCATGTGGGCTTCGTCTTCCAGTTCTACAACCTCATTCCCAGTCTGACGGCGCGTGAGAACGTGGCCCTGGTCACCGAGATAGCGCCCAACCCGATGACGCCCGAAGAGGCGCTGGACCTGGTGGGCCTCGGCCCGCGGATGGATCACTTCCCCGCGCAGTTGAGCGGCGGTGAACAGCAGCGTGTGGCCATTGCGCGGGCCATTGCCAAGCGGCCCGACGTGCTGCTGTGCGACGAGCCGACCGGCGCGCTGGACATCACCACCGGCGTGGTGGTGCTGGAAGCCATCGCCCGTGTGAACCAGGAACTGGGGACGGCAACCGTGGTGATTACGCACAACGCCGCCATTGCCGGCATGGCCGACCGTGTGGTGCGCCTGGCCGACGGCCGCGTGGCCAGTACGGAGCACAACACGACGAAGGTGTCGCCGCGGGAGTTGTCCTGGTGAAGGGGTTCGCTGGTCTGCGCGCCCTCGACCGGAAGCTCCTGCGCGACCTGTGGGAGATGAAGGGGCAGGCGCTGGCCATTGCCGCGGTCATCGCGTCTGGCGTGAGCATGTTCGTCATGTATCTCTCCAACTTCGACTCGCTCGAGCGGACGTTGGCGAGTTACTACGAGCGGCAGCGATTCGCGCACGTGTTTGCCAACGCCGTGCGTGCGCCCGACAGTCTGGCCGGGCGCATTGCGCTCATCCCCGGCGTCGAGGTGGTGGACACGCGGGTCGTGTCCGACGTCACGCTCGACGTGCCCGGACTGGACGACCCGGCGACGGGACGCCTCATCTCACTGGCGCCCGAAGGTGAATCGCGCCTGAACGCGGTGCTGCTGCAGCAGGGACGCTGGCCGGCGCCGAACCGCGACGACGAGGTCGTGGCGAGCGAGATGTTCTGTACGGCACACGGCTTCGTCCCCGGCGATCGCCTCGCGGCCATCGTCAACGGGCGGCGCCGGACGCTGACGATTGTCGGGATTGGTCTGTCGCCGGAGTACGTCTACAGCGTCAAGCCCGGCGAGTTGTTTCCCGACGATCGACGGTTCGGCATCTTCTGGATGAACCGGCGGGCGCTGGCCAGCGCCTTTGACATGGAGGGTGGCTTCAACGACGTGTCGTTGAAGCTGGTGCGCGGCGCCTCGGCCGACGCGGCCATTGCCGATCTCGATCATCTGCTCGAGCCGTATGGAGGGCGCGGCGCTTATCCCCGGTCACTGCAGGTTTCGGCCTGGACGCTCGACAACGAGCTGATGCAACTCCAGACGTTCGGCTTCGTGATGCCGGTCATCTTTCTGGGCGTCGCGGCATTCATTCTGAACATCGCGCTGACGCGGGCGCTGGCGCTTCAGCGCGGACAGATTGCGGCGCTCAAAGCACTCGGGTATTCGAATCGCGAGGTCGGCTGGCACTACGTGAAGTGGGCGCTGGTCATTGCCGCCGTTGGTGCGGTGGCCGGCGTGCTGGCCGGGGCGTGGATGGGCGGACAGGTGGCGGCGATCTACACCGAGTTTTTCGGTTTCCCGACGCTGGACTACCAGTTGTCGGGTGGCGTCGCCGCCGGCTCGCTGGTCGGGAGCATGCTGGTGGCCGCGGCCGGGGCGCAGTCGGCGGTGCGACGCGCCGTCGCGATGCCGCCGGCAGAAGCCATGCGCCCGGACGCGCCAGAGCGCTACCGTCAGAGCATTGTCGAACGCTGGCGCCTGTTCCGGCGCCTGCCGCAGGCCTCGCGCATGGTGTTGCGCAACGTCGAACGGCAGCCGGTACGAGCGACGTTGTCGGTACTGGGCATGGCCGGCGCCGGCGCGGTGCTGCTGCTGGGCGTGTCGTTCATCGACGTGATTGACGTGATGATCGAGGACCAGTTCATGCGCGCGATGCGGCAGGACGTCACGATCAACTTCGCGAAGCCGCTGTCGTCCACCGCGGTGCACGCCGTTCGCCGCCTGCCCGGCGTGATCGATGTCGAAGTGCAGCGCGCCGTGCCGGCCCGCCTGCGGGCGGGACCGCGCCACCGAACGCTGGCCGTGACCGGAATGACGTCCGAGCCGCGGCTCAACCGGATCATGGATCAGTCAGGACGGTCGTGGACCCTGCCGGAACAGGGGCTGATCCTGTCGAAAGTGCTGGGTGAGGTTCTTGCCGTCGGCGCCGGTGACATTGTCCGGGTGGAGGTGCTCGAAGGCGCCCGCCCGGTATTCGATGTGCCGGTAACGGCGCTCGTCGACGACACGATGGGACTGCAGGCCTACATGCACATCGACGCGCTGCGGCGCCTCATGCGCGAAGGCGGCACCGTGTCGAGCGCGGCGCTGATGGTCGATCCGGCGGCCATGAGTGAGCTGAATGCCTCACTCAAGCGCATGCCGGCCGTGGCCGGCGTGGCCATCCGTGAGGCCATGCTGGGCAGCTTCCGCGAGACGATGGCCGAGCACATGGACGTGATGATTGTCATCAACGCGCTCTTTTCCGGCATCATTGCCTTCGGCGTGGTGTACAACTCCGCGCGGGTGTCGTTGTCCGAACGCAGCCGCGAACTGGCCAGTCTGCGGGTCCTGGGCTTCACGCGCGCCGAGGTGGCGCTCATCCTGCTCGGTGAGTTGACGCTGTTGACGCTGCTGTCGCTACCCGTTGGCCTGGCACTTGGCTACGGACTGGGACGCGTCATCATGATGGCCATGAGCAATGAGGTGTACCGTCTCCCCTTCGTTGTCACTCCCCAGACAATGGCGTGGACGTGCCTGACGGTGCTGGCGGCGGCCGCGCTGTCGTCGCTGGCAGTACGGCGGCAACTGGATCGGCTCGACCTGGTGGGCGTGCTGAAGTCGCGGGAGTAGCGGGGCAGGCGTGATGTGGCAACTGTTGAAGAACCGGCGCGTCTGGCAGGGAGCGGCCGTCGTTGCGGTGCTGCTGGCCATCGCGCTCTGGCCGGGCACCATTGCCGTGGATGTCGGCCACGTCGCCCGTGGGCCGCTCGTGGTCACCATCGACGAAGACGGCGAGACGCGGCTGCACCACCGCTTCGTCGTGTCGGCGCCGCTGGCCGGGCGGCTGGAGCGTATTGCGCTCGAACCTGGCGACGATGTGAAGAAGGAGGAGACCGTGGTGGCGCGGCTCCAGCCGGTGGTGTCGCAACCGCTCGATGCGCGGTCGCAGGCCGAAGCGGCGGCGGCCGTGGAAGCCGCGCGCGGCGTGGAAGGACGCGCGCGTGCCGAAGAACAGCGCGCCAGGGCGGCGCTGACGTTGGCGGAGTCGGACCTCGGCCGCGAACGTGACCTGTTCGAATCGGGGCTCACCACGCGTCAGGCACTCGAGGCTCGACAGAACGCGGTGGTGCTGGCCGAAGAAAGCGTGCGCGCGGCGGAGTACGCGTCGGCTGCGGCAGCGTCCGACCTCGTGCGCGCGCGTGCCCGGCTGCAGCCCGTCACGCTGCAGACATCCGGCGGTGTGCTGTCGGTTCGGTCGCCGGTGGACGGTGTGGTGCTCCGGCGATTCCGTCAGAGCGAAGCCGTGGTGTCCGCCGGCGAACCACTGGTGGAGATTGGCGACCCCTCCCACGTGGAAATCGTGGCCGACCTGCTGTCTACCGATGCCGTCCGCGTGAAGGCAGGCATGCGCGTGATGGTGGAGCAGTGGGGCGGCGACGTCTCGCTCGGCGCCCGCGTCCGGCGCGTCGAACCGGCGGCGTTCACCAAGGTGTCGGCCCTGGGCGTCGAAGAACAGCGTGTGAACGTCATCATGGATTTCGATGATGGCGAGGCGGCGTGGGCGGCGATGGGTGACGCATATCGGGTGGAGGCGCGGATTGTGGTGTGGGAAGCCGATGCCGTGCTGGCTGTGCCGACGAGCGCGTTGTTCCGCACCGGCGACCAGTGGGCGGCTTATGTGGTGGAAAACGGCCGCGTACGCCGCGTGCTGCTGCAGCTGGGACAGCGCACCAACCGGCTGGCTGAAGTACGCGAGGGCCTCACGGAAGGACAGGCGGTGGTGCTGCATCCACCGGATACCCTCGAGGATGGTGGCCGCGTGAACGTCCAGAACGCTGGTGGGTAAATGGGGCTGTCCCGATATGGCC
>CAZZGM010000301.1:0-4560 GCA_964653955.1 uncultured Bifidobacteriaceae bacterium
CTACCTTGGCGCCTTCGCGCACGCGCTCATCGTCAACGAGGAGCTGACGGAGTACATCCACGCGCACCCGGAGGAGAACCTCGACGGCACGGACATTACCGGCGGCGGCGGACCGGAAGTGGTGTTCCAGACGCTGTTTCCGAAGGCGGGCCGCTACAAGGCGTGGATCCAGTTTCAGCGGGCGGGGCGGCTGTCCACCGTGTCGTTCACGCTGCGCGTGCTGCGGCTGGGCGAAAGGGCGGGAGCCCCGGACTGACTGGCGGATTGTCCGGGCGAGTTCCGAAGCGCCCGTTCCGCAAGAGGGGCTGGAGGCACGGCGTCGAGCGCCAATGCCGCGGCAACGAGGACATGCCACCAGGCGATGGCCGTCCCCGTTGCCGTAGAGGCGCTTACTTCACCGCGTCGTTGACGGCCGCCTGACCGTCAATCAGCTTGCAGATGGCCGACTGCGACAGCACCTGCACCACTTCCAATGTGCCGACCTTGCTGACCACGCGGTCGAGCAGCCGGCCGTCGGCGTCCTTGATTTCGTCGGTGACGCGCATCACGTCGAAACGCTGGCCGACCTTCACGCCGGCGGTTTCACCGCGATTGATGTAGAAGCTGCCGTCGCGTGCGTTCACCACCTGGCCCTCGGGCGCCGCGGGCTGGATGGTCTGGAGCGTTCCGGCCTGCGCCACCACCTTGGCCACGGCCTGTTCCACCGCCGGCCGCAGGGCTTCCTGGGCCGCGCCCTGGTCGAAGTTGCGCTCGGCACTGGCGCCCTTGAAGTAGCCGCCACCCATGCGCTTGTTCCCCTGGCCTTCGGCCACGGCCATCACCTCGCCGGTTTCGGTGTTCACCAGACGTACGTCAATCTTGCTTTCGGCGTTGGCCAGCGAGCCGCCAATGCCGCGGAAGCCGGCGCTGCGCCGCTCGATGGAAAACTGCGTGATCGAGCCGGTGAGAATCAGCTGCGCGCCCAGGAGCTTGCCGATCTGCGCGGCACTGGCACCCGTGACACGCCCGCTGGCGCCGAGGTTCTGCTCGGCCATGATGGCCGCCAGCTGCGCGCGCTCGATGACCGTGAACTGTCCCGAGTTCACGAGTTGTGTCGTGAGTTCGTCGGCCGCCGCCTTGCCGAGATTGTCGCCCCACCACGCCCACGTGCTGTTGTTCTCGAAGCTCATCACCGCCACTCGCACCTTGCCCTGCGCTTCGGCCATCGTGGTCGACATCACCACCAGCGCCACACCCAGCATCACTACTGCGCACCTGCGTACCATCACGTCCTCCCTCGAATCACCTAGTCCTGCGCCCGCCGATCCACTATTACGTGTCGTTGCACGGCCTGTCGTTACACGCGAACCACCGGCTCACTGCTTCCAATCGTCAATTCTCGCTCACCGCACCACTCCCCGGCGTGCCCGCACCTGATACATGCCGCGGTCGCCGACGCTGACGCGGATGGACCGGTACCGGCCCGTGCCGGGCGTGGACGGCGTGTACCCCAGCATGTACTGGGCGTTCAGCTCTTCGGCAATGCGGGCCGTCGCCGGCGCGATGTCCTCCGTGGACGCAATCACCTCGGCGTAGCCGCCGCTCTGCGCCGACAACTCCCGGAACACCTGCGGGTTGACGCGCAGCGCCGACCGCAGGTTGGGGATGTCCACGGCCACGCCATAAAGAAACACGTCGCTGCGCCCCAGCTTCTGCTTCAGGTCGATCACGGTGGTGTCACTGGCTGTATCGGCTCCATCCGACACCAGCACCATGGCCGCGCGTGGATGACGGCGGTCCGCAAACAGGGGCAGGGCCGCGTTGATGGCGTCGTAAATGGCCGTGCCGCCCGTCGGCTGCGCGCCCTCCAGCGCCTCGCGCAGCATGGCGCGATCGGACGTCCAGCCGGCCAGCACGCGCGTGGCGTGATTGAACACCAGCAGCGACGCCTCGTCTTCCGGCTTCAGCAGATCGTCGACAAAGGTCCCAATCGCGCGCCGCGCATCGTCCATGCGGGGGCCACGCATGCTGTCGCTGATGTCGAGCACCAGTGCCAGGCTGACCGGCACCCGTTCGCGCGAAAACTGCGTGATCGGCTGCTCGGTGCCGGCTTCCGTCACGCGGAAGTCGTCGCGCGTGAGCGACCGCACGAGACGTCCACCACTGTCCCGAACGGTGACGGCCGTGGGCACCAGCTCCGCGCTGATGCGGAACACGTCGTTGGACACGATTGGCTGCTGAGCAGCCACCCGGCGTCCCGTCAAGCCGGCGGCGGCCAGACCTGCACCCGCGCGGGCCAGACTTGCAACGAATCGGCGGCGGCTCGGCATGGCTCTCAATGGGTGGCGGGCGCGCCGGGCACGCGTACCACGCTCACGCGCAGTGCCGCCGGCCCGGGTCGTATGCCCGCTCCGGCAGCATACGCCGTCAACACGAGTTTCGTTCCGCTCGGCAGGAACACGGGATCCGCAAACACGTAGGGTGACGGCCAGTCGGCCCGATACCCCCGCAGCCACAGCAGCGGCCGCACCTGCCCGTCGGGCTGGTAGGCGGTCACCTCCACCGATGTGACGCCGGACACCGGTTCGGGCCACAACGCCTGCACCGCCCCCGGGCCAGACAGCACCAGTTCCCCACGCATCCGCGTGATCGCCCCGTCTCGCGTTTCCGCCAGGGCCGCCTCCAGCACGTCCACCGTAGCAGCCTCGCCACCAGCGGCGTCGTCCAGATAGAGCCCCACCTCACTGCGGTCCGACACGGCCGTGTCCGCCCCGCGATAGCCAATGTCCACCACCAGCCGGGCACCGGCGGGCAACACCCACGCCGCACCTTCGGGCAGTGTCGTGTGCGTGGCCCAGGGCGTCCACGTGAACAGCCAGCGGTCCGTGGCGGCGTCGCGCACGGCCGCATAACGTACCACGCGGCGGTCGCCGGGCTTGAATGCCAGCCCGCGCACGCGGGCCGCCGGCTTCAACGGTGCCGACAGTTCGACGCGCTTCACGTAGTCTCCAGCACCCGCCGCCACCTCGTGTGTCTCGGCCGTCGTCAGCGTGACGGAAGGTTCTCCGGCATCCCACTCCGCCGCCGCGGGCACGTACACCGGCGGGGTCTGCTCCTCGTCCGGCGTCTGTCCGCTGGGGGCGCCGCCGTCCACCCAGGCCACGAGCAGGTCCCACTCACCCTGCGTGAGGCCGGGATCGTTGACGAAACGGCCGTAGCCGGGCACTGCCACCCAGGGCGGCATGTGCCTCGTGAGAATTTCCTCGCGGATGGCCTGTGCCCAGGGCCGCGCTTCGGCGTAGGTCGTCAGCGGAAACGCGAGGTTGCCGGCCGAATGACAACTGAAACAGCGCCGCTGCAGGATGGGGGCAATTTCCTTGTTCCACAGCAGCGTGGTCGTGATGCGCGGGTGCGTGGCCACGGGCCGGACCGACACCGCCAGCGCTGCCGCCACGACGGTCATGCCCAGTCCGATGACCAGGAACCCGGAGGCACGGGAGAGCCGGCGGGACATCGCGGTCCAGTATGCCCCAATCCCGGAGCTCACTTGAGTTGACTACGCCAACGGCACTCCATCACTCGAACCAGGCCGATTTCAGGCCGATCCGCTGACTGAAGGCCCGCCGCAACGCCCACACAAGTGGACTGAGGGGCTCAATGGGTCATGGCGTACAGCAGGGCGTTGATGCCGAAGGCGTAGCCCTTTACCGAGAACGTGTAGAAATACTCCGGCGAGTCGCCTTCCCGCTCCCAGGAATCGCCCACGTCGGTGTTGTGGGTCATCAACACCATGACGTAACCGTTGGCGTCCAGCACCGCCCGCGCGTGCGGCGTGGCGCTGTCCTGTCCACGCTCGGACGTCGCGCCTCCCGATCCCACCCAGAAGTTGATGGACGGAATCTGCGGTACGCCGTCCATCTCGAACTGCGACCGGAACAGCGGGTGCGCCGGCGGCAGGTCCACCACTGGATAGGTGGACGGCGGCAGGATGCGCGCCAGTTGCGCCTCCCAGAACTCCCAGGCGTACTCACCCCAGAAGTCGTCCACCCACAGGAATCCGCCCTTCTCCAGGTACTCGCGCAGGCGCGCGGACTCTTCTTCGTCGAAGTAGGCCGAACCCACCTCCGTCGCCATCACGAACGGGCATTGGAACAGCTCCGGCATCGTCGCCTGGACGACCAGGTGGCGAGGCTCGCGTGCGGCATCGAAACTCACGCGGGTTTTCGTCAGCTCCGACAGCCGTATCGAAAAATTGACCTCCGCCCGTGGGAAATCCACGGCCCAGTTGCCGCCATCGCCGGCGCGCGACGCACGAAAGGCCAGGCGGCAGAACTGGAAGAAGCCGTCGAAGCTGTCGGGCGTCGCCACCGGCACCGTCTGGCCGAAACGTCCGCCCCGCCCCTGCTCGGCGGCGGCGTCCACCACCTCGGCCGCCGACATGGCCGCGGCGGCGCTGCGCAGCGCCGCCGAAGGTACAGGCACTGGCAGTACCGCGCCAGCGGCCGGCACCAGCGCCAGCACGATCAGGCCATATCGGGACAGCCCCATTTACCCACCAGCGTTCTGGACGTTCACGCGGCC